>CAUZBE010000438.1:0-3280 GCA_963577885.1 Alphaproteobacteria bacterium | reverse complement strand
CGCGTCCAGATCTGTGCATCAACCAGCCCAACAACCGCTTCATCGTCGCGATCAATAGCAATAACGGGATGGATAAAAAAGCCCAAAGCATCGCCGTTACCGCCCGCTCCAAGGCCCGTTCGGCCACGGTCCCGGCCGGAAAAGTTGATCTCCGTCGTGTCCTGGGCCGCAATAATACGACGCCCTGCGCAACGCGCGGCAGCACGCTCGGAAAAGGTCGAAATGATCTCCCCCACCTCGATCCGATCATTATCCAAGAACCGATGCGCCGCCAACTCCCCCGCTCGATCCTGACCAAGGCGTCGCAAAACAACACTACCCGTCGATACAATCCGTTCCATCATCCAGTCGAGCCGACGATCAAGCCGAACATCGCCAAAAATACTCATCCCATACCCTCACATAAGCTGTCCGAGGGCCAGGGAATTACAAAATTCAAAGCAGGGCAAAAACTTGTGTGAATGCAATAGGTCCATAGGAGGGACCCGCGCGGCCTGCGGCGTGCGCGCATCAGACGCTGGCGGCCCTGCGACGCGCCATCGCGGTGCGCGATCCGGCGCCGGGGCTCATCCATCACTCCGATCGGGGCAGCCAATATTGTTCGCACGATTATCGAAATCTCTTGAAGCTCCACGATATGGTTCCCTCGATGAGCGGCAAGAGCAATTGTTACGTCTGTGATTATGTTGCTGCGGCTTGATGGTCTGACCCCTGTTACGATTGACCCTGTGTCATTTCATTGACGTGTCGGCCATCAGGTCGCCAATCGAATTCGAGGCCGAAATAGCCAATGTTGAGTGAATGTCTCTCCACTAAAAACGGGCAAGACCAGGATCCCGGACGCCGACAAGAAGCTCGTCATGGGCGACGCCCTTTGCGACTGGCTTGGCTGGACAAGGTGACGCCGGCTTCGCGGCGTGCTTGTGCGCAGACAGTGGGCCGCCGAGGCCCAAGCGTGCTACGCTTGGCCATCTGGCGGCGCTTAGTCGTTATCGCAGGCAAGGGAAACAATCGTGGCAGATAAAATCAGGGTCGGAATTGTCGGTGCAACCGTTACACCAGGCGGCAGTGGCTGGGGCGCCAAGGCCCATGTGCCGGCATTACAAGCGTTGTCGGGTTATGAACTAAAGGCCGTTTGTACCGCTCATGAGGAGACCGCGAGAGCCTCGGCCGAAAAGTTCGGTGCTGAGCTCGCCTTTCACGACATGAATGAGATGGTCGCGCATCCCGATATTGACCTCATCACGGTCGTTGTTCGCGTACCGTTGCACCGGCAGCTCGTAATGGCCGCTATTGAGGCTAACAAGCCCGTGTGCTGCGAGTGGCCCCTGGGGGCCCATCTTGCTGACGCGACAGAAATGACCGACCGTGCCAAAGCGGCCGGGATACCGACTTTGGTTGGTTTACAGGCGCAAAGCGACCCAGCCGTAATGTATGCCCGCGACCTCGTTGCCAATGACGATATTGGCGAAATTGTAACCGTTAACTTAAGCGTGATGGTTGGTGCGATCACCGAGCGCGGAGACGGCCGCATCTGGCAGGGAATTCGTGCGAACGGCGCCAACCCGATGACTATCCCGGGCGGACATTCCATAGATGCGCTGTGTTACATCCTGGGAGAGTTCGCCGAGGTCAGCGCACGGGTAACAACGCGCATCAACATGTGGAAGCATGCCGTAACCGGGAAGGACTTTCCCGTCGATGCACCCGACACCGTCACCGCCGCGGGCGTGCTCAAAAGCGGCGCGGAAGTGTCCTACCAAGTGGCCAGCGTCCCTTACAGTGCAAGCGGCACTTGCATGGAAATTTATGGCTGCAAAGGGACCCTGGTGCTGACCTCCAAGTCGCTCAACATTGGACCCACACAACTCCACCTGGCCATCGGTAATGCGAAAATGGCGGAGATAATCCCGCCCGACAGCTACCGGCTTATTCCGGTGGATATGGCTACCGGCCCGGGAAGAAACGTCGGGCAGGCGTACGCCCGCTTTGCCGATGCGATCAAATCAGGGACGGCAGACACGCCTGATTTTAACGACGCTGTTCGCCGGCATGCGCTGATTGACGCCATGGAGCGTTCTTACAGGGAAAGCAAGGTCATCAAGTTGGTGTAAGGTAGAAGGGTTCGCTATTCCGCCGCCAGGGCCACGGGGGCGTTCGTCGCCATGAAGCCGCAGATGTGGCGCACCGCAAGGTCTATCTTCCGGTCGTTCTCTTTCCACGGGTAAAGGCTGACCTGTGCGTTCGGCGCCAGCAAAGCCGCTTCCATTGCCGTCGCGTAGGGATGCGCCGGAATGTCGTCGGGCAGGACCAGCACCGGCGTCCGGCAGTTGCGCACGAAGTCGCGGTCGACGGTGAACACGAAATCCGCCCGCTTCGTGTACATGTTGTTGAGGTAGCCGGAGACCATATTCATGGTGATCTCGGGCCGCCGCTGGCAGAACCCGGGCGCCCAGCCGGTAATATTGTTTTGGTAGAAGATGTCCGGCACATTGGAGCTGTAGCCGCTCGGATGCACGAGCGTCGCGCAGACAACACGCTCGCCAGTGCGCTTCAGCAGGTTCCAGATCATAGGACCGCCGATGCAATAGCCCATCACCATGAACCGGTCGATCCCGAGATGGTCCATCAGGCCGATCTGGTCGTCGGTAAAACCGTCCCATGTCCGCTCGATTTCGAGCGGGCCTTCCGACTGGCCGCCATTGGCGTTGCGCAGGTCCAGCGCGATGACGCGATAGGTGTCGCTGAATTCCTCCAGCGGATTGAAGGCATGGTTGGAAAGCCCCGCTATGGTCGCGTTCAGCCCGCCGCCGGGAATGACCAGCAGCGGGAAGCCGGAACCGGCCTCCTCGTAATGGATCCGCACGGGACCGTTTTCATAGATTGGCATGGCGGTTCTCCCTTTCCGATAAGGTATACTGCGTTCCTACAAGTGGTTTCCACCCTGCACGCGTACAATCACGCCTTTAACGAGGTTCCATTCGCCGCAACGGCCCCTCATATGGTATCGCTGACTGCAGCTACGGCACCTGGAACGGAGTTCGCACAATGACAAAGACCTACACGCCGCCGAAAGTCTGGAAATGGGAAAGCCAGAAGCAGGGGCGGTTTACCAGCACCAACCGTCCGATCGCCGGCGCGACCCACGACAAGGAATTGCCCGTCGGCAAGCACCCGTTACAGCTCTATTCGCTCGGCACGCCGAACGGCGTGAAAGTCACGGTGATGCTGGAGGAACTGCTGGCGCTGGGCCATGCGGGCGCCGAATACGACGCCTGGC
>CAUZBE010000437.1:0-3287 GCA_963577885.1 Alphaproteobacteria bacterium | reverse complement strand
CTGCGGCAAAAATTCACCGCCAATGGCCTGCGCGGCCTGTTCGGGCGCCCCTATGGCCAGGGCGGCCTACGGCAGGCGGCGGAGCATCTGGCCGCCCTGGTCGATAGCACCCTGAGTACCAAGAAGGCGCGCGAAGTCAACTTCCCCGAGGCCCTGGAAAAACTGGTCGAGGCAGCGGGCGATGACGAAACCATGAGCCAAACCCTGGCCATGCTGCGGGAATTGAACAGCCAGGGCCGGTTTGACGACGTGCCGTTCGAAAGTGTCTGGAACATCATGCAGGCAGTCGCCAAGACGGCGGACTAGCGCCAGGGTCGCCAGGTACCGTCATGGCCGAACTAGACGTTGTCATAGAGAATGTGGACAAGACCTTCCCGGGTAATACCCGGGCCGTCATCGATTTCAATGCCGAGATCGAACATGGCGAATTCGTCTCCATGCTGGGCCCGTCCGGCTGTGGCAAGACGACCCTACTGCGCATGATCGGCGGCCTGGAGGAAGTCACCAACGGCCGCATCTTCATAGCGGGTAAGGATGTCACGGACCTGCCGCCATCCCACCGCCCTACTTCAATGATGTTTCAAAGTTTCGCGCTGTTCCCACACCGGACGGTGTTTCAGAACGTCGAATTCAGCTTGAAGATGCAGGGCATCGACAAGGATGTGCGCGCCCGCGGCGTCTGGAATATGCTCGAAACCGTTGGTCTCGACCAATTGGCCTCGCGCCGGCCGTCGGATCTATCCGGCGGCCAGCAACAGCGCGTCGCACTAGCCAGGGCCCTGATCAGCGAGCCGGCGGTGTTGTTGCTGGACGAGCCGCTGGGCGCCCTGGATTACAACCTACGCCAGACCATGATGGTCGAATTGAAGAAAATCCAGCAGGACACGGGCATCACCTTCATCATGGTCACCCATTCCCAACAGGAGGCCATGTCCATGGCCGACAAGGTCATCGTGATGAGTGATGCCATGGTGCAGCAAATTGGCTCCTCCCGGGATATCCACGAAAGCCCGCGCAACCGCTTCGTCGCCGAATTCATCGGCAACAACAATATGTTCAAGGGCGTTATCCGCTCCCGAAGCGGCTCCATGGTATTTATCGAAGCCGGCGAGCAGCTTTATTACGTCCGTGTGCCCGACCATATCCGTCAGGTCCCCATTGGACAGGAGGCCCATTTTTCCGTCCGCGCGGATTTGATGAGTACGGGCGACAAGCCGGAAATGGCCAACAAGTTCAGTGGGGCCTATGTGGCGACGGAATTCCTGGGTACCCTAGAGACAGATGTGTTCGAGGTGGCGTCGGGCCATTTCATTCATGTGGAACAACATCGCCACCTGTCTGAAACAAGCTATCGGGTGGGTGAGCGGGAAACACTGTGTTTCGCGGCCAACTCAGGCATCTTGCTGGAAAAAACCCGGCGACCCGAGGATGTGGTCTAACCTGCAAAGGCGAGCAGATGGATAGAACCGCCGATGTCGTCATCATCGGTGCCGGGATTGCCGGCACGGCTACCGCCTATTACCTGGCCAAGGGCGGGGCAAAGGTGGTGGTCTGCGAGAAGGGCGAGATCGCCGGGGAGCAGTCAAGCCGCAATTGGGGTTTTGTCCGCCAGCAGGGCCGGGACCCGGCGGAAATCCCCCTGATGATGGAAGCCAACAAGATATGGCGCGGTTTGGAGAGGGAGTTGAACGCCGACCTGGAATGGCTTGCCGCTGGAAATCTGGTCACTTTCGCCACCGAGGAAGAGCGCGCCGGGTGGGAGAACTGGCAACGAACGGCGGCAGAATTCGGGCTTTCATCCCGGATATTAGGCCGGGCGGAGTTGGAAGCGGTGGTTCCCGGCAACGCCTTTGATTGCCTGGGCGGCATTTTCACCGAAAGCGACGGTCAGGCGGAACCCACCAAGGTGACCACCGCCCTAGCCCGCGCGGCCGAGGGCCGGGGCGCCGAGTTTCTGACCCATTGCGCCGTCTATGAAGTGGAGACCACGGCGGGCGCCGTTTCGGGCGTGATTACCGAACGGGGCAGCGTCTCCGCCCCCATCGTAGTCTGCGCGGCAGGGGCTTGGTCCGGCCGGATGTTGCGCACCCTGGGCCTGAAACTACCGCAAATGTGGATCAAAGGCTCGGTTGCGCGGACCACGCCGGGGCCCATCGTCTCGCACACCGCCACCTGGACCGGGGTCGCCTTTCGCCAGCGCCAGGACGGCACTTTCAATATCGCCACGCGCTCGGCCGATCACGACCTGACCATTGACAGCCTGTTGAATCTGCCCGGCTTCATGGGCAGTTTCGCCAAAAATAAACGAGACATTAAGTTGCACCTGAACCGCCTGGCTCTGGATCTGCTGGCGGGCAGCTTTTCCAAGGCCGCCCTGGCCCGGGAATTAACCAGCCACCGCATTCTGAATCCAACCCCGAACCACCAAGTCCTGAATGAAACCCTGGCCCAATTGCACCGCCTGCTACCGCAGACGGCGGAGGTCAGCATCGACCGTAGCTGGGCCGGCTATATCGACATGACCCCGGATATGCTGCCCACCATCGATGCCGTTGACCGGCCGTCGGGTCTGGTCCTGGCTACGGGCTTTTCGGGCCACGGCTTTGGTATGGGACCCATCGTCGGCCGCCTGGTGGCCGAACTGATCCAGAGCGGTCAGCCGTCGTTGAGCCTGGACGCCTTCCGCTTCGGCCGTTTCGACGACGGCAGCAAACTGACGCCCCACAGCGTGGTCTAACCGTAGGCACTACTAGTCACTCAAACTTTTTTGGCCAATCTTGCGCACCATGTCCGACCGCTAGAATCTCGACGGCTTCATCTCTGACGCGGTAGGCCACGACGTAATTTAAACCAGAAATCACCAGTTCTCGACTACCATGGACCCGGCCTAGACGCCCGGACAAAGGTTGCGGCCCACTGAAACCCCTTATCGCGATCTGCGATAGAGGATGGTGTAGATGCCCAGAAAGACCGAGATCATCAACAACGAGAACAAAGTTGATGCGGTACCCAGGGCAAACAGGGTCGGGCGGATGCGTTGGGTCATGGAGGCGTTGATATCTAGGGGCAGGGTGTTCTCTGCGCCGGCCAGCAGGGTCGTGCGGGCAAATTCATCGTAGGACAGCGTGAAACCGAACAGCCCGGCAGCGACCACGCCGGGGATGATCAAAGGTAGGGTAATTTCCTTAAAAACGGTCCATTCATCGGCGCCCATGTCGCGGGCCGCCTCCTCCAACCTGGCATCAAAGCGGTTGAAGACGGCCATCATCACCAGATAACCGAATGGT
>CAUZBE010000436.1:0-3294 GCA_963577885.1 Alphaproteobacteria bacterium | reverse complement strand
TTTAAGATTCTAACCTATTTGTTAGTGTTGGGACTTTAGCTTAACACCCTCTGTATGGCTCTGGGAGCCCACTACAGACTCATTAACCAATGCGAAGCTTTTTGATTATCAGCAGAGATAATGGGGCATGCCTGCCAGTCAGATACCATCCCAATACGATTTATTTTCGGTTTAGTTGGCGCCGCATACCCGCGCCTCCAGCAGGTCTAAGCGGCGCTCTAGCGACTCTGTCTCGAAAGCCCGCCGGTGTGTCTCCAGCAGGGACGCGACAGCCTGTCCTTCGGTGGGGATGACCTCACCGGCGACCGGATTATTAGAAAATTACAATTTGATAAGGGTTAGAGGCGACTGGATCGAGCTTACCGGACAACCGTACAAAGCCGGACAAAGCCCCTCTTATCGGGCGCGGCTATAGTTTTTGACCAACAAGGAGCAGTAACGTGTCTACACGCGAACTAATCATCCCGGAAGGGCTAGAGAACTTATATACGGAAAAGGGTTATGCACCCGGAATCCGTGTCGGCAACATACTTTACGTCTCGGGCATGCTGGGACGAGACGAGAACCTCCTAGTGATTAAAGAACCCACGGCGCAATTCGAGCGGGTATTTGAAAACACCGCGAGGGTGCTGACCGCGGCTGGCGCAGCGTTCGACGACGTGATCGAATTCGTCGGCTATTTCACGCATTTACAACGCGACTATCGGTTATTCCAGACTATCAAGGACTGCTACGTCACTGGGGAGTTTCCGGCGCAAACCGCAATCGGGGTCAGCGAGCTATCTATGCCAGGGCTCCTGGTTGAACTCAAATGCACGGCGTTGATCCCGGGATGAGAATTAGTTCAGAGCAGAAGGGCGGTCGTGGCGGAAGCTGGGCCGTTACTTTGGCTGTGGCAGCCGCCAGGTCAGGCCCCGTTGGCGGGATGGGGTGCTTGGTTTTTGGGAGAGCCATAGCCGGGTTTAGGTTTTAGAGCCGCAAACAGGCATAAAATCGAAATTACAGCCGTTAAAACTAATGGTGGTGGCGGCATATTAAATGTCCCTGTGAATTTCATGACCAGCATCGTCAGAAAAACGAAACCAAGACCAGCCGCCGCACCGAATAGAACTTGCTTCGCACTCTCAACTTCTGAAATTTTACGGCACTGAGAAAGGATGCAAGCAGTTGAAATGATGGTTGCTCCCATAACATAGCGCAATACGACCCCAATATTCAGTGCATATGCAACCGCGTCGGGCCAAATTCTTTGCGTAATTCTTTCTGCAAATACAAGCATAACAATGCCTGTAAGGGCCATTAAAACGGAGAAAATTGTGAAGGCTAATTTTGGCTTTATTAGGCTTTCTCCTATAAATTTCGAATCCCAAAAACCGATAGAAAATTCCCAAAGGGGGCTGAAGCCGAAACCTATGACGTGTTGCACACCTCACACTGGCAGCAATCATCGAAGTAACTGCGGCACGACTGGCGTCTCGATGCGTCTCGGTGCGGTTTAATGCGGACCATTGCGAACCATCCACGGGTTATCGTGCCCGGCAACTTTGATGCTAAAGTCCGACCATGCGCGCTATCAAGGACCTTTGGTATAAGTGGTAAATTCAGGGCATGATGGGTAGCCCTCACCCGCTGGGCCGCATCGATGCGCCGGGCCGGGGCATTGCCTGCATGGTTGGCGGCAGCCTGCTGCTGACCATGAACGATGGCGTGGTGAAATGGGTCGCCGGCGACTTTGAACTGGGCCAGGTTCTTTTTTCCCGGGGCTTGGCGGCCCTGATCATCATCGCGCTGGTGTTGTGCTGGCGCCGGGATTTCCATATCGTCCGGGCCCGTTATCCGAGATTGCAGTTGATCCGCGCCCTCCTGATAATCGCCAGCACCTTTTTCTTCGTCTCGGCTCTGCGCCTGATGCCGTTGGCGGAGGCTATCGCCATTACCTTCGTTGGACCCATATTCGTCACCGCCATGGCGCCGTCGATCCTTGCCGAGCGTGTGGGCTGGCGCCGCTGGACGGCGGTGCTGGTGGGCTTTGCCGGTGTCCTCGTGATGTTGCGGCCGGGCGGCGATGTCCTGCGTTGGGTCGCCCTGCTGCCCGTCGGCGCGGCCCTGACCGGCGCCTGCGGCGACCTTCTGACCCGCCGCATCTCCCACGGCGAGGCTTCGGGCGTCACCTTGTTCTATTCCACCCTGGGTGTAACCCTAGCCGGCGCGGTCATGGCGCCGTTTGGCTGGCAACCGCCGGGCCCGGTCGATCTGAGCCTTTTTGTCCTGGCCGGAGCCTTGCTCTGTGGCGCACATTTTCTGCAAATAGAGACCTTTCGCTTTGCTGAGGCGACGCTGGTGTCGCCGTTCAAGTATTCCTCGCTGCTCTGGGCCGTGGCCATCGGCTATCTCGTCTGGGGCGACATACCCGACCGTTGGACATTGCTGGGCGCCGCCCTGCTGATCGCCAGCGGCATTTACATATTTCATAGGGAAAGTAAGGGATCTGCTAAAGTCAAACCATGCGCGCCCTGATCGCCACCCTAACCGTCCTTATGCTGTTCGCCGCGACGCCGGTGGTGGCGGGAGTAATGATACGCGGTTAATGCCCCATTAGCCCCCGGCATTCACTAAAGTTTGGGGCATCCGCGACACCGTATAGGTACCGCTCCCAACTAGGACGTGGGCAGCCATGAACAGGCCATAGTTCCGCCCTAAGGAGGCTCCATGACGATGAAGGCCACGACAATAGCCGTCACAGCTATCCTGCTGCTTGGTGGGCTGTACCTCTACATGAATAGGTATGAGTATCTGCCTTTGGGAGAGATCCGGGTCCACAACGGACTAACGGTCGGATTTAACGTTGCCGTCTCAGTCCCCAGTTGCCTGGAGTAGGGGTCGCTTGGCGTCTTACGACGGGTCGCAACAGCCGCCGAACCCCGACTTGTTAGAGCCTTGGATAGGACATTGTTTGCGGCACTTGCGTCGGTATTTTCACCGTGGCCGCAATGAGTACAACGAAATATGATTGTTTTCAGCCAAAAACAAGCACACATGTCAAGCTCGGGCATGGCGTTGGTATCCAGGGATACGAGGCGAACCGGCGATCAAGTTTGTCACCATTCATGTCGTGGCGCGGCCCAGAAATTCAACCGGACCGCAATGGCTCTGGATTAACCATGACACGCTCTCAATATAAACTAATTCCCTAATTCAGGCAGATACCTTCGGCCGGTCGGAGCGGAAGCCCAGCCAGGCATTGACTACGATTGCAGCGAGCACGAGAACACCGCCGATAAAGGTTTGCCGGAG
>CAUZBE010000435.1:0-3296 GCA_963577885.1 Alphaproteobacteria bacterium | reverse complement strand
ATGCCCCATGCTGGCCGCCCGACTGCCGGCGGACTGGGGCAAGCCAGACCACGCACGGCCAAACCCGTTAGCCCGCCTGGGCGGGGCCGCCACCAGGCTTTATGAACGGCTGCTGGATTTCACCCTTGCCACGCCAGCCTTGGTCCTGGGCGTAGCGATCCTGATCGCGCTGTGCGCCGTGGCGGTGTACCCGAGCATTGACAGCGAGTTGCTACCGAAGGAAGACCGGGGCGCCATCATTATTTACATGCAGGGGCCCGACGGCGTCGGTTTGGATTACATGGACCGTCAATCGGCCCAGGCCGAGGCCCTGTTGGTGCCGTTGCGGGAAACGGGCGAGGTCAGCAGTATTTTTGCCATCGTCGGGCGTTGGGACCTTAACCGGGTCTTTTTGCTCGCCCCCTTGACCCACTGGTCAGACCGAAGCCGCAGCCAAGCGGAAATTGCCGCCACGCTGCGCGGGCCGCTGAAGGCCATACCCGGCGCCACGGCACGGATCAGCGCCCCCAACAGCCTGAATTTACGACGCTCCGGCGGGCGCGTCGAATTTACCCTGACCGGCACCAATTATGGCCAGATCGCCGCTGCCGCCGACCTGTTTCTGGCGGCCATGCACGAACGTCTGCCGAATATGGAAGATCCAGAGATCGAATACCAGCAAACCCAGCCGCAGTTGTCGGTAAAGGTGGACCGGCAGCGAGCCGAAGATCTGGGGGTGCCGGTCGAAGGTATTGCCGCTACCCTGCGCGCCATGGTCGATGGCCTGGAAGTGGCGGAATTAAACATCAATGACCGTACCGTCCCCGTGCGCATCGAATCCGCCGCCGGCGCCATCAACGACCCCAGTGATTTGAGCAATCTGTTCGTCGCATCGGCGACAGGACAATTGGTGCCCCTGTCGGCCTTCGTTACATTGGAAGAAGTTGGAGTGGCGGCGGAACTGGACCGGGCCGGGCAGAAACGCGCCATCGAAATCGACGCGCCCCTGGCGCCGGGTTACGCGCTTAAACAAGCGATCGACGACGTTCAGACCCTAGCAGACGAGATCCTGCCGCCCGGCATCGGCCTACATTTCATTAACGAAGCCGCCACGCTGCAGGATACCTCCCATGACGTGGCCATTACCTTTGCCGTCGCAATCCTGGTGGTCCTGCTAGTATTGGCTGCGCAATTCGAAAGCGTCTTCTCCGCTCTGGTCATCGTGCTGACTGTGCCGTTCGGTTTGGCAGTGGCGGTCTTCGCCCTGAAATTCACGGATTCCAGCCTGAACATTTACAGCCAGATCGGCCTGGTCATGCTGGTCGGGTTGATGGCGAAAAACGGCATTCTGGTAGTGGAATTCGCCGATCAATTGCGCGACCAGGGCCATTCCGTGCGCGCCGCGGTCCGCGAAGCCGCCCTAACCCGCCTCCGCCCAGTAATGATGACCATGCTGTCCACGGTCCTGGGCGCGCTGCCGCTGATCCTGGGTAGCGGCCCCGGCGTCGAGGCCCGCGCCGCCATCGGTTGGGTGGTGTTCGGCGGCCTGGGCATGGCCACCGTCTTCACCCTGGTTCTGATCCCTGTCCTCTATAGTCTGTTGGCCCCCTTCCGCGCCCCTCGGGCCGATGCCGGCCTGCGCCTGCATCAGGAACTCAGCGAGAGCGAACAAGCCGCCGACCTGGCCTTCGGAAAATCGGAGGAATAGGTGCCTAAGAAATTTTAGGCGATTTCGCTTTTACTTTTCTTTTCGCCGGTTTCTTGGCCCGCATGGCGGCCGCCACCGCGCCGGGCGCCCAGGGCTCGATCGCCGGCCAGCTATCCGGGCCTCGGGCGGGACGGCGTAATAGGGCATCTTGCCGTGGGAATGGCGGCCACGTTCAAGATAGGCCGGCCGGTTGACTTCGTCGGCCTTCAGAAACAGCGCCTCCTTGCACGGAATGAGCGCGAACATGGCATCGTCAAGAAACAGACCATAGCCGCCAAACATGGGCTTGGCACGGACCGCACCAACGGGGCCAGCAGGGTCAGGATGTCCGTGACGAATTCGCTTTGTCCCGCCATTGTCCCTGTGCCATCTAAAGCAATTCGGAATTAATGAGAATTACGAAGCTATACTAAGTGATTGGAAAAATTCCTCTAATTCTAAAAACCCGAGCATTTTCAGAATGAAAATGCTCTAGGGCTTGAAGATATAATCCGGGCCCAGGTGAGAGAGGTCCGGCGCGCCGATCTGGCCCATGATCAGGTCGAATTCCTTGCGCAGGATATCGATCGCCTTGGCCGCCCCCGGTACGGCGCCGGCGGCGACGCCATACAGCGTGGCCCGCCCGACAAAGACAAACTTCGCGCCCAGGCACAGGGCCGTGACGATGTCTGAGCCCCGTTGTACGCCACTATCCAGCATCACGGTCATGCGGTCACCGACGGCGTCGACGATACCCGGCAGGGCTTCGATGGCGCCCGGCGCCCGGTCCAGTTGCCGCGCGCCGTGATTGGAAACGACGATGCCGTCACAGCCTAGTTCCACCGCGCGCACGGCGTCGTCGGGATGCATGATGCCTTTGATGACTAGATTGCGGGGCCACATGTCGCGGTACCGCGCCACGTTATCCCAGTTCAACGGCGCCGTGACTTGCGAGGCGACGAGGTTGGCGACGTCATCGGCGCTGGCCCCCTCGCCCGCATATTGCTTCCAATTGGCGAGCATAGGCATACCATGGGTCAAATACCCGGCCAGCCATCCGGGGTAGTTCAGCGTGTCCAGCTTGGTGCTCCAACTCAACTTTAGGGGACGCGTGAAGCCGTTGCGAAAATTACGTTCCCGATTCGAATGCACGGGCACGTCCACGGTTAATGCCAGGGTAGAAAGCCCCGCGACCTCCGCCCGGTTGATCAAATCGCCGGAAATGTTGTCATCCCGGGCGGCGTAAAGCTGGTACCAACCTTGCTCCGGCGCCACCTTGGCCAATTCCTCGACAGTGCATGTAGCGGAGCCGGACATGACGAAGGGAATATTGGCCGCGCGCGCGGCCTCGGCCAGCATCAAGTCGGCGCCGGGGCGGAACAGCCCGGCCAGACCCGTTGGCGAAATGCCGAAGGGGCTGTCATAGGTGCGGCCAAACAGCTCCGTCTTGCGGTCGCAGCCATCGATATTCCGCATATACCGGGGCACCAGAGCAATATTGCGAAAGGCCTGCTGATTGCGGTCCAGGCCGATCTCATCATCGGCCCCGCCTTCTATGAAATCAAAGGCGATCTTCGGCAGGCGTTTTTTGGCCAGCGCGCGTAGATCTTGATAATTTATGGCGTCGTCG
>CAUZBE010000434.1:0-3318 GCA_963577885.1 Alphaproteobacteria bacterium | reverse complement strand
GGTGCTGGCTGATAGGAACAACGAGCCATCCTGGGTTGCCGCCGACCTGTTGTCCCAGGCCGAACATGACAGTGCCGCGCAAGCCATTTTGATGACCGATGACGGCGCTTTCGCCGACCGGGTCGTGGCTGCCGTGGGGGACCATCTTCGCACCCTGACACGGGCCGAAATCGCCGCCGCCAGCTGGGACCGTTACGGCTGCGTTATTGTGGTGCAGGACTGGGAAGAGGCCGCCACCCTGGTCGACCGTATCGCTCCTGAACATTTGGCCATCGCCCTGGCCGATTACGAAGGCATGCTAGCGCGGGTGCGTAATGCGGGCTCCATCTTTCTGGGTCCCCATACGCCAGAGCCCATTGGCGATTATATCGCCGGGCCGAACCATGTACTGCCCACTGCCCGGGGCGCGCGCTTCAGTTCCGGCCTTTCGGTACTGGATTTCATGAAGCGCAGTTCGATCATCCGTTGCGATGCCGCCGGGTTGGCCCATTTAGGGCCCGATGCCATGATCTTGGCCGAGGCCGAGGGGCTATCAGCCCATGCCCGCGCCATCGCGGTGCGCCTGGATCACCCGGATCGGCAGGACTAGGTTGAGGCCGTGACCGACCCGCACCGCATCGCCCAAATCACTTTGGATGAGCGTACGGTTATCCGCCGTTCCGCGGATATAGAACACGAACGCCGGGTGGCGATTTATGATTTGCTGGAGGCGAACAGCTTCCAGCCGGTTGGTGAATTCCAAGGCCCTTATCATGTCTTGATGGGCATGGAGGAAAACCGTCTGGCGCTAGATATCAATGACCTCTCGGATACGCCCCTGACCCGTATTTTGCTGCCCTTGACCCCGTTTCGCCGCATTATCCGTGACTATTTCACAATTTGTGAAAGCTATTTTCAGGCCATCAAATCCGCCTCGCCCTCGAAGATCGAGGCTATCGACATGGGACGGCGCGGCCTGCATAACGAAGGATCGAACTTGTTACGAGAACGCCTGGACGGCAGGGTTGTACTTGACAACGAAACCGCCCGGCGCCTGTTCACCCTCGTCTGCATTATACAGATCAGGAGTTGAGGGCAGTGCTGCGGCGGCCGGGTAGTGTGCTATTTTCCTGTAATTTCAATGCCGTGCGCTCGCCTATGGCAGCGGGTTTGGGGCGGCATTTTTTCGGCGATGGGGTATTTTTCGATTCCGCCGGCGTACGCCAGGGCAACGTCGACGGTTTCGCCATTGCCGTCATGGCCGAACTGGACATCGATATTTCCCGGCACGACGCTAAGACCTTCGATGACTTGCAGGATACCTCGTTTGATCTGTTGATTAGCCTGACGCCCCAAGCCCAGCACAAGGCGGTGGAAGTGAGCCGTACCATGGCCGTCGATCTGGAATATTGGCCCAGCCTGGACCCCACCGGCATCGAGGGTAGCCGCGACGTCATGCTGGACGCCTACCGCCAGGTTCGCGACGATTTGCAGCGCCGCATCATGGAACGCTTTGGCGAGAATTAGCGCCGGGAAGCTATTGCCTCCATACGGGGCAGACGAACAACGAGATTTGCCGATGGCGACTGGCTAAGAGAGTTTCAAGGATTTAGGTGTCAAGGAGAAAAGGGGCTGGGAATTCTTGATGCGGCGGAGACCCTAGGCGACCTTGCTGCTTTACCCAGCAACACATTAGAAGTGCTGAGTGGCGATATGAAAGGTCAATAAAGCATTGCCATTAACCAACAATGGCGAATTTGTTTTGAATGGCTAGGCGATGGCCCTGAAAACGTGGAAATTGTTGACTATCATTGAAAGGTGGAGACGCCATGAGTAGAACTGCAATCCACCCCGGCAAAATTCTTATGGATGAACTGCGGGAACTGAGAATATCCGGCACGGAACTGGCGCGGCAAATTAATGTGCCGGCTAACCGCGTCAGTAGAATTGTCGCTGGAAAGCGGAACATTACCGCCGATACCGCATTGCGCCTTGGTAAGTGGTTTGGAACGTAAGCGACTTTCTGGCTTAACCTGCAAAACAATTACGAGCTAATGCTGGCACAGGGCAAAATCGACAAGGAAATTGCTAGAACCCCAACCCGCGCCATGGGCAAAGCCCTCGCACACCCTCAAGCCTGAACTCAAAGTCAGTAGAGTTCCGCCCTCACTAAAGCCCCATAAACAGAGCCGCGTTGGCGTAGCGGACCAGGTCGGCTAGGGCGGGGTCGATGGGCGCCAGGTTTTCTTCCAGCTGGGTCACGGCGCCCGGGTAGGTGCAGTCGTAGTGGGGGTAATCGGCGCCCCAAAAGACGCAATTTTCCAATCCCATGGCCTGAATTTTAGGCATGCGGTGGGCCTCGTCCGCCTCGATCGAGATAAAACACTGTTCCCTGAACAATTCCGTCGGGGACCGGGTCAGCCAGGGTACCTGATGGCCCATGACCTCAAAGTGTTCGTCCATGCGGTGCAACCAGTATTCCAGCCAGCCCAGGCCGGATTCCAGGAAGGCGACGCGCAGGTCTGGATGCCGCTCCAGCACGCCGCCGCCGATGATATCCAGACAGGCGGCCATTTGTTCGAACGGATGACAGATCATGTGGGTAAAAAATGTGTTCTTGTAGCGGCTGTTGGCGAAGCTGGGCATGTGGGAGCCAAAGCTGCCGTGCACAGCGGCGAACAGGCCTTGTTCGCTCAACCCATTCCAGAACGGCGCCAGCACCTCGTCATGCAGGGCCAAGCCATTGTAACGCTCGGGCCGGAAGGCGACACCCTTCAGGCCAAGCTGAGCGATATGCGCCACCTCCCGAACCGCCAGATCGGGGCTTTGCAGGGGCACCAGGCCGACCGCGTCCAGACGGCCAGCCCCGTCGCGGCACATATCGGCGATCCATTCGTTATAACCATGGCAAGCGGCGGCGGCAACATCTGCCTCGGCGATATCGCCTAAAAGCAGATACATGGATGGAAACAACAGGCTATGTTCGATGCCTTCCTCGTCCAACACTGCTACCCGCGCCGCGCCATTGTGGGAACCCGGGGTGATATCGTCCCAGGTAGGGGGATTGTCGGGGTCGTCCATGCCGTTGGGAACGCAGGCCGCTGCGGGCAGCAGATCCTGGCGTACCACGCCGTTGATCCAGGTGCGGTCGCGGCCATCGGCGCCCCGTTCGATACGGATGGTGCGGTCGCGGTAGGCGCGGGGGACGTATTCCTCCCACAGCGCCCGGGTCTCGCAGATGTGGCCGTCGGCGTCGATCACCCGATGGGTCATGTTAGCTCCTTTCTGCCATGAGCTATGATGCGTTTGCCAAGGTTAGCCGCATGCGGCCGGCCTGTC
>CAUZBE010000433.1:0-3337 GCA_963577885.1 Alphaproteobacteria bacterium | reverse complement strand
TCGTTACCCTCGCGTTAATTGATGCGATTTGGTGGTTCGTTCCATTCCCGGTTTTTGAATTTATCGATATGTTTCAACAAAGCGGTGTCATTCCGGCCGTTAAAATTTTTTAAACCCAGCCAAGGGGACAGCGCTTAGCAAAGCTTGCGGACACGCCATTCGAAGACGTCGTCGCCATAGTCCATGCGGTCGACGGTTTGCAGGGCCAGGAAGCGGTTGTGCACGGCCAAGCAGCCTTGCCACAGACCGTTCCAGGCCTCGAATACCGCCGGGTGGCGGTCCTCGCGGCCGCGCATCAGGCGCCAGCCGGTGATACGCACCGTGGCGTCATTTTCGCCGCCCGCACATTCGGCACCATCGCCCTGGGCTGCGGCCATTGCTGCCATGAAACGGACGAAATCCAGGGCGCCATCGCCATTTGTGCCCAGTAGCGCCTGGATTTGCCGGTAATACTGGCGGCCGATGATATTGCCCGCCAGATTACCCAGGGCGCCGGCCTCGCCCGGCCCCAGGGTAGCGACCAGTTCAGGCAGCGCGGTCTTGATATAGTCCATTGCGTAGTTGCGGTTAGCCTTGTGCAGGCGTTCGGGCGGCCAGTCGTCCGGATCCAACCGCGGCGCCGCGGCGGGATCAAAGGGGGGTGCTATTTCAGTCGGCGCGAATTGCAAGCGCTCATCGGGCGCCAAATCGTGATCAAACTGGCGAAAATAACCTGCCAGGCCATACTGCGCTGTCATATCCTGGCTGGTACAAACAAAACCCAGGCGCGGATTTCCCAGGGAGATACCGTTGTAGCCATACCAACCACGCAGGAAACCATAGCTGACCTGCAGAGGCACGCCGCAGAGGGCTGCGCCTTCATACATCCAGCGGGGATGGCAGAAATGCACCCAGGCCTTGTCATCGGCCTCGTACATATATTCCACCTCAACGCCGCCGACGGAGTTCGACAAATAATGATATTGGGCCGCCGCCACCGCGTCCGGCAGATGCTTCAGGCCCAGTTTATTAAAACTAGTGAGAAATTTGTCGTGATGTTGACGGCGAAAGGTGCGGAATATCCATTCCCCCGCCACCGCGCCGCCTTTGCGGGAGGCAACGATCAAGATCAAGCCGGTAAAATAGGCATGATATAGGCTGGCAGCCGCCTCCCACCGGGCGTTTGTTGACCCGGGCACGGTATGTTCGGCCAGGACGGCATGGAATGGATTTACCGGCATTGTATCTCCCGCAATACAGCAGCCCCGGCATTCGGGCGATATTTCCCGCCCGGCCGCCTCGATGGGCCCTCGTGCCAGTTTTATCTGTCTACCATAATCCTGGTACCAATTATGGCCGTTATAATTTTGATCCCAAGACCAGCAAGCGGCGGTAGTCAAATATTGCGCAAGCTAATGTTTACGAATTGCCGCCAACATGGATAATGGAGTCCAATGCGCGCCGCTAGTGCTGTGCCGAAAAGGGGCAAGATTGCTACGGTTGAACATGACAGGCTAATCTTCAAAATTCGAAATCCGTGTCCGAACGACCTCACGACGCGCCTGCGGGCCTTGGTAGCTGATACTAACGTCAATAATAATGCGTTCCTAGAAACCGATTATCCAAATCATTTCAGCGAGATCCTGATGTTGGTTGTCTCCGAAATGCCCAACATTCTGGAAGACGCCAAGGGATGACCGCTGAAAACCTATGCCCAGTATTTGCCCGATAGCGGCCTCTCCGACAGCGCCATAATCATCGCGGCCTACGAGAATGTGCCAGTGGACTTCCGCAAACCCTTTGATGTGACCGTAGAACGCATTAACAAGGTAGTTATAAAGGGTGTCGAACGCATAGACGGCGCCCTGGATAGCACAAAACCCGAAGAACGGGCCGCCGCCACCGTTATCTCCCTATTACAGCGCCTGGTCGAAACGGCGTCCGCCATCATTCATGGCGATACGCCGCAGTTGGAGCAGGACGAGATCAACGACCTTTTAAATTCCTAAAGCATTTTTATTCTAAAATACATAGATCTTCAGAATTAGAGAAATTTTCCAATCACTTAGAATCTCTTCTCGATACTCTTTAATTCGGAATTGCTCTGCCGCGGCGCCTATTTTGCGTTAGCCCGGTCGAGCATGGCGTGCAACAACACGTTGCAACCGGCGGCGCAATCGTCCTGGGTCGCGCTTTCCACCTCGTTATGGCTGATCCCGTCCTTGCAGGGTACGAAGATCATGCCGGTCGGCGCCAAGGTCGAGATATGACAGGCATCATGGCCCGCGCCGGATACGATATTCATGCCATCAAGGCCGGCCGCCTCGGCCCCGCTGCGCACGGCTGCGATACAATCGGGGTCGAACACGATCGGCGGCTGGTACCAAATTTCCTGGCAGTCCAATTCCAGGCCGCGGGGCCCGGCGGCGGCCGCGCAGGCCAGTTCCAGGGCCGCCTTCATGGCCGAGAGGCGGTCGTCAACGGGATGGCGGAAATCGACACTGAAGGCGACCCGGCCAGGAATGGTATTGCGGGAATTGGGGCTGACATCGAACTGCCCCACGGTAGCGCAAGCACCCGGTTGAAATTCGAGGCCGATACGATTCACAGCGCTAACCAGTTCGGCCGCGCCGACCAGGGCATCACGGCGGATTTTCATGGGCGTGGGTCCAGCATGGGCCTCTTGTCCGGTCAAGGTGACGTCGAACCAGCGTTGTCCCTGCGCGCCCTGGACGATCCCAATGGTTTTCGCCTCGCCCTCTAAAATCGGGCCTTGTTCAATATGCGCTTCAAAAAAGGCCCCGACCTCCCCTACGCCCGGAGCGCTATCGCCCAAATAGCCAATGGCCTCTAATTCATCGCGAAAGGTCTTCCCGGCAGCATCGGTCATGGCATAGACCTTGTCCAGGTCGAACTTGCCAATGGCTACGCCGGAACCCATCATGGCCGGGGCAAAGCGGCAGCCCTCCTCGTTCGTCCATACGGTTACTTCGATGGGCCGTTCGGTTTCATAATTCAGGTCATTCAGGGTGCGGATGACTTCCAGGCCAGACAGCACGCCGAAAGCCCCGTCATATTTACCGCCCGTCGGTTGGGTATCTAGATGGCTGCCCGTCATCACCGGGGCCGTGCTGTCGTCCCGGCCCGGGCGGCGGGCGTATATATTGCCCACAGCATCCACCCGGATGGTGCAACCCGCCTCTTCGCACCAGCGCACGAACAGATCCCGACCCTGGCCGTCCAGTTCGGTTAAGGCCTGCCGGTTGACCCCGCCTTTCTCCGTGGCGCCTATCCGCGCCATCTCCACCAACGAGGCCCATAATCGATCGCTGTTAATCGCCAGATTTTGCATCTCTCT
>CAUZBE010000432.1:0-3341 GCA_963577885.1 Alphaproteobacteria bacterium | reverse complement strand
GGCGGCGCGGGTCCGTTGCATGGTGTTGAGGTGGCCCGTGACCTTGGCATCCCTGAGGTCATCATTCCCCCCTACCCCGGTATAACCTCGGCTGCCGGGTTACTGACCACGGATCTGAAGTACGACACCATCCAGACAGAATTCCAGACCAGCGGTAGTGTGGACGGCGAACGCCTAAGCCGAGATTTTGATGCCATGCGCGACGGCCTGGCGGCCCAGTTCAAAACCGACGGCCTGGATGATAGCGCGATAGCCTATCAACGCAGCGGTGACCTGCGCTATGTGGGCCAGGGCTATGAATTGCGGGTACCGATCGCCGATGGACCCATCAACAAACAATGTCTGGATGACGTTTTCCGCGCCTTCGAGGTAATCCACACCACAGAATACGGCCATGTCTTCGCGGATAACGCCATCGAGATAGTCAACATCCGTGTCACGGGCATCGGGCATATGCCCAAGATTGAAATGCCAGTATTGCCCGGCGGTGGCGATCTTACCGACGCCTTTCTAGATCAGGTGAACTGCTATTTCCGGCAAGGCGGGGAACTCCTGGCCATGGCGACGCCGCTGTACGCGCGGAACAAGCTACCGATCGATCAGGTCTTCGAGGGGCCGGCCATCGTGCTGCAGAAAGACACCACCACAGTCATTCCCCCAGGCGCCCGGGCGCATGCCCAGGCGGGCGGTAATCTGTTGATCGAAACTGGAGCCCGAACATGAACGTAATCGCGCAAAATTTCCCCGCTGTCGATCATGTCACCGCATCGGTCATCCAGGGCGCCCTAGAAAATATCGCCATTGAAATGGGCTACAAGCTGATGCGCATGTCCTATTCCTCGATCATTCGGGAATCGGAGGATTTTGGCGCCGGTCTGGTCGACGTTCAGGGCCGGGGTTTGGCTGAATCGGCACAATCAACGCCCCTGCAATCGGGACCGATCCCCGGCTATATTCGGGGCATGCAAAAAATTCTGGCGGCCCGGGGCGAGAGCATCAATCCCGGCGACGTGATCATGCATAATGACGCCTATAGTGGCGCCAGCCATGTGCCTGACGTGGGTTTTATCGTGCCGGTGTTTTATGATGGCGCGTTGATCGCCTTTTCCGCCACCACGGCCCATCATCTGGATATCGGCGCCCTGACGCCGGGCAGTTGCGGCATCGTGGATGCCATCGACGCCTATGCCGAGGGCCTGCAGTTCAAGGCCATCAAGGTCTATGACGGCGGAGAAAAGGTAATCCCGGTCTGGCATATCCTGCGTGACAACATCCGCGTCTCGGACCTGGTGGTAGGCGATATGGAGGCCCAGATCGCCGCAGCCCGCATTGGCGCCGAACGCCTGGTGGCCCTGATCGACCGCTATGGCAAAGAGGTCTTCCAGGCGGCCTGCGAAAACGTCATGGACCATGCGGAACGCCTGATGCGCCAGGCCATCGCGGCCCTCCCTGACGGCACCTATTCAGCCACGACCTATATCGACGGTTATCTGGATGACCCGGACCCCAGCCGCAAGGAGTTGCCCCTGGCCGTGGCCATTACGATTTCCGGGGATGAAATGGTCGTGGACCTGACCGGCACGGCACCCCAAATTCCCGATAAGCCTATCAACATGCCTCTGCACGGCACGGTCGATATCGCCGTCTGGCTGACCGTGCGATCGGTGCTGCTGGACACCGCGGTGCATGGCCATATCCCGGTCAACGATGGTCTGGTGCGACCTATCAAGATCGTCGCGCCTAAGGGAACCCTGGTCAATCCAATTTTCCCCGCCCCGACCATCGCCCGCTTTTGTCCCGGCAACCAGTTGGCCGATACGGTGATGAAGGCCTTAGCGGAAGTGGCGCCCAGCCAAGTCTCCGCCGGCATCGGTAATCTACGGGTTATTGCCTTTACCGGCCTGCAAAACTCTGAACATTGGGTGCATATGGAGATCTTCGAGGGGAGTTACGGCGGCCGCGACGGCAAGGACGGCATGGATGCGGTCGATACCCTGTATGCCAATACCCGCAATAACCCCATCGAGGACATCGAATCCCATCTGCCCCTGCGCGTGGACCGCTATGAATTGCGCGAGAATGTCTGTGGCGCCGGGCAATGGCGCGGCGGCCTGGGTTCTATCCGGGAATTCGTCTACCTCGATGCTGGCGCCGCCTCGATCGAGGGCGAAGGGCATAAATTCCCGCCCTGGGGCTTCCGGGGCGGCGCGGACGGTGGTGCCGCTAGCCTGCGCCTGGACCGGCTGGACGGCAAGGGCGGCGAATTACCCTCGAAAGTGCCCCACACGCCGGTCCAAGCCGGTGACCGCTTTATCTGCGTTGGCCCGGCGGGCGGCGGCTATGGCGATCCCCTGTTGCGCGATCCCGAACAGGTCCTGGCCGATGTCACCGATGAGTTAATTTCCATAGACCGCGCGGCGGCAGATTATGGCGTCATTATCACGAATGACCTGCGCATCGACACCAAGGCCACGTCGCAACGGCGCGGCCAGGTTGTTTGAGCCATCCCAACCCCACCGTGACACATACTCTCTCAGTTTGCGATCCTGCGGCCACTGTCATGCCGCCTTGCCGTTGTCCCGACGGAACAGCCCTAGAACTGGGCTTCGACAATGTTGCCTCGCTCGCTGGTGTCTATGCCGCCTGGCGGACGGCCCAGGACCAATAAAAGAACGGGGCAAGCGGCCGCGGTCTCAGTTAGGCCCCACCACTGCAGCTCGGCATCAGATAATGAAGGCGAGCGACGGCAGGGCCTCAGTCGAATTCACCAGTTCAATCACCTTACGCGATAGCCTGAGCCCGCCCTCCGTGCGCCGCAATCCATAGTTCACCCGCCCGGCCCAAACGCGGACGTCGTGGGTGGCCTGAACCGCATGCTCGTACAGAACGAAATTGCCGGCGACCACATAGTCCTGGCCCGTTCGCTCCAATATTTCGATATTGGAAATCATCCGCCGCATGGATGACGCGGGCGTTTGCGCGTGCCGATGGCCGGTTTGAAGCTGTCTTATCCGCGTCGCCAATCGGGTTCGGTTATCGTTGATGTAGCTCATCCGCGACGACGGTTCATAGTCGGCCTTGCCGTACGGGACCCAGTAATGCATGTCCTCTGTAAGTAACGCCTCCCAGCCGGCGTAATCCGATTCGTCGGCGAGACGCGCCTCTAAAAATATAAACGCCTCGATCTCGCCCAACTCCTTAGCGTCAACCTGGTTCATGCCTTCACCGCCATGACCTGGCGGTAGTGTGACCAAAAACCACGGTTAGTGGTCTCATCACTGACATGGCCAACCTTACCCTGCGCGTCCTGGCGCTCCCGGTGCCGGCCACGGGTCAGATCA
>CAUZBE010000431.1:0-3354 GCA_963577885.1 Alphaproteobacteria bacterium | reverse complement strand
ATCATAGCCCATGGTAGCCTCGATGGTCTTGATATAAGACGCTTTATGCAACGCCGCGACGCTGTCCACCAGGCGCTCGAAATGCGCCGGCCCGGCATTTGCGCTGAGCAGGGATCTGGCCAGGGGCTCCGCCATCTCCCGCAAACTCTTGCCCGCGATCAACGGACCTTTGCGCAGATTTATGAACGCCTTCCGCTCCTCGAGCGGCAGGGTTGGCGTGGTGCCGGGAAAGGTATCGCATAGGACCATGGTGGCAACTCGGCCGGGATATCGGAAATACAAATCCTGGGTGATGCGCCCACCCATGGATAGGCCGACCATATGCGCCCGTGCAACGCCAAGGTGATCCAGCAGCCGGATCATATCGTCGGCAAAATTTCCAAAATCCAGCGCTCCTTGATAATCGTCTGACTGGCCATAGCCGCGGGCATCCCAGGCAATAGCTCGATAGCCATGGGCGCAGGCCAGCAGTTGATCGCGCCAATTGGTGCGGTTGCCGCCAATGCCGTGCAAAAACAACACCGGCGGACCCTCCCCAACCTCGTCGTAGGCGATACGCGGGGCTCCAGGCACGAATTTTGTCTGAACTTCCATTCTTTCCCAATTCGCCTTCAGGCTGAGATATAGTCGGGACAGCAGATACAGGGAGTAAGAGAAATGGAAAGACGCAGCTTTGGCAAGACCGGTTTGGACGTTTCCGTTCTGGGGTTTGGCGGCGCGCCCGTTGGGTTTCTTGAAACGGAGCAAACAGAGGTTAGCAAAATTCTCAATAATCTCCTGGATCAGGGCGTCAATCTGATCGATACGGCCGCCGGCTACGCAGGTTCTGAAGTGATGATCGGCAAGACCATTAGCCATCGCCGGGACGAATATATCCTGGTATCGAAATGCGGCCGTGCGGAGGATGAATTAGGCGGCGAGGCTTGGTCGGCAACGGTGATTGAAAATACCGTTGACCGCGCTTTGCGCCGATTACAGACCGATCATCTGGACGTGATGCTTTTGCATTCCTGTGATCTGGAAACCTTGCAAAAGGGCGAGGCCATCGGCGCGCTGGTCAAGGCGCGGGAGGCCGGAAAAATACGTTTTCTGGGCTATGCCGGCGATAATGAGGCAGCAGTCTACGCCGCCGGGCTGGACGACGTGGCGGTGATCGAGACCTCGATCAATATTTGCGATCAGGCCAACATCCATAGTGTGCTGGGCCCATGCCAGAAAATTAACGTCGGTGTCATCTCCAAACGCTCTATCGCCAACGCCGCCTGGAAGGGCGCCGCGCAGCAACAGGGGATATATGTGAACTATGCCGAGACTTATGCCCAGCGCCTGGCGCAAATGGCGATCACGCCCGAGGACCTGGGTTTTCCCGGTGATGCGGCGCAGCTCTGGCCGGAAATTGCGCTACGGTTTACCCTGGGGCAACCGGGGCTATGCACAGCGATAATTGGCACCACGAAAGCCAGCCACGTGACGACTAATCTGGCCGCCGCCGGCAAGGGCCCGCTGCCCGAAAGCACCGTCAACGATTTGCGCGCGGCATTTCGGCAGGCCGAGGCCGCCGCGGGCGAGCCATGGCTGGGGCAGCAGTAGACCATGGCGCAGATCATAGAGGCTCGGCCCGATAATATTCATTGGGGCTATTTCGAGGCGGCGCGGCCGGCGGTAGCCGAAATCGCCTCTGGCGGGCGGGTTATGATCCGTACCTATTCGGGCGCACCCAATGTAACCCCCTCCGACGACAGCCTCTTCACCGTAGCGCCCGAACAGCGCGCGATCCATAGCGAGGTGACGCGGCAAATTCTGCCAGGGCATATCCTGACCGGCCCAGTTGCCGTCAGCGGCGCCCAACCCGGCATGGTGCTGGAAGTCCGCATCATCGATATCGAATTGAATAGCGATTGGGGCTGGAACATCATCAGGCCCGGGGCCGGCGCCCTGCCCGACGATTTTACCGAAGAGCATCTGTTTCATATTGCCCTGGACACACAGCGCCAGATTGGCACCCTGCCCTGGGGCCAGGAAGTGCCCCTGGCGCCGTTTTTTGGTGTCATGGGCGTCGCCCCCCCCGCCGAGCGCGGCACCTTGACATCGATCATACCCAGCGATTTCGGCGGCAATCTGGACCTGAAAGAGTTGATCCCCGGCAGCATTCTATACTTGCCCATATTCGTCGAAGGGGCGCTATTTTCAGTCGGTGATGGCCACGCGGCCCAGGGCAATGGCGAGGTTTGCGTGACGGCCATTGAAACTGGCCTGAACGGTACGTTCGAATTGATCGTCCGCGATGACCTGCATTTCACCATGCCGCGGGCGGAAACCCCCACCCACCACATCACCATGGGTATCAACCCGGATTTGGACGAGGCCGCCCGCCAGGCATTGCGCGAGATGATTACCTTGATCTGCGGGCAGACGGCGCTCTCCCGCGAGGAAGCCTATGTGCTGTGTTCCATCACCTGCGATCTGAACGTGACGCAGTTAGTCAACCAGCATAAAGGCGTGCATGCCATGCTGTCGAAAGAGCGGCTGAGGTAGAGCCCCTTACCCTTTCAGAGCCTTGATGCCCGTGCTTAGGGTCTCGCCCAACAGGCCCATGTCGTGGCTGTAAGACATTATGCGGTAGCCTCGGTTCAGTAGATCCTGGCCCCATTCCAGGCTTGGCGCCATGGCGCCGGCGGGTTTGCCAGCCTTGGTTGCAGCCTCGACGATTTTATCGATGCCGCGCTGCAAATTTGGGTGATCAAATTGACCCGGAATACCAAGGGATAAGGACAGATCTGCATGACCCAGGTGGGCTGCGTCAATCCCATCCACAGCCATGATCTCGTCGACGTTGTCCAACCCCGCTTTGGTTTCGATCAAGGCCATGACGAATGTGCGGTCCATGGCGGCGACGGCCTTGCCGGCCATTTCGCCTCCCGTGTAATCGTCGTGCGCGCCGCCAAAGACCGCGCCACGCACACCGGTTGGCGGATAGCGGGTCCAACTGACCAGTTCACGGGCTTCCTCGGCGCTTCCCACCATCTGATACAACAGACCGAAGGCGCCCACGTCGAGCAGCCGGGATGTGAAATGATACGCCTTACCGGGCGGCCGGGCCAATGGCACCAGGCCCACGGCGGCACAGAGCGCGAATTGTGTCTTCATATCCTCGATCGTGAAGCCGCTATGTTCCAAATCATAGAGCGCGAAGTCAGCTCCGGAATTGGCCAGAATGCGCGGCAGGCCGGGGCTTAGAAACTCGAATATCATGGTGCCGTAAACGGTTTCCCCAGCGGCAAGTTTGGTCTTAACCGGATTAGCTCGCATGCTTTTCTCTTTCTCTAAATTAAGGCTTCATCTCAAGCGATGAAT
>CAUZBE010000430.1:0-3370 GCA_963577885.1 Alphaproteobacteria bacterium | reverse complement strand
TCCTGGGGCAACGGCGGGGGCAATGAGTCCAGCTCCGCAATCACATCGGCGATCTTCACCCGCATCGCGCGCCAGTCACCAACCGCGGCGCGAACGTCGGTGAGCACGCTCTCGAGTAACGCCAGAATTTTTGCCAGGGCTTGTGGTTCGGTTTGCTCGTTGATCTCCACATGCATAACCGATTCGGCGGTAGTTCCGTCTTCCGAACCTTCCTCGGCGAACAGGTGGGTCAGACGGCCGGATTTATCGCGCCGGACATGGAAGATAGGGTGAGTGACGATATGGACAATGCAATTATTTTCTCGAAGGGCGGTAGCAACCGAATCGACCAGAAACGGCATATCGTCATTGACGATCTCAATCACCGTGTGCGCTGACGACCAGCATTTTCCCTTGGGTAGCCTGGACGGGTTGAAGACCCTGACCTGCGCCTTATGCGGCGTTCGCTTCTGGAGATGGTTCCAGGCCGACAAAGACGCCGCAAGCAAATCGTCCGCGGGGATGGACAAAATGTCTTCCGGCGCTGAATTGGCGTAGAATTGTTCAATGAAAATGCGAACGTTTTTCTTGTGCAGATCACTCGCCGCGCGGCTGGCACGGGTCGCGAGTGATTTCACCAGCGACAGAATTGCTTCTTCACTGCGGTGCAGCATGATCGAGCTACCTTTGCGAATTTTAGGCATAAAATTTGGCTTATTACCTCCTTATTAACCAAACATAGATGAAATCCACGTTAACGAACTGGAACGACCATTACGTCTCCGTGAACATAAATTGAAGAGCCCACGATGCCAAATGGTAGCACTATCTATCCTCGCGAAAAGATTCCTCCCAATACGTCAAGCGCCGGATCAGTTTTTCACTCCTTGATGGGAAGCACGCGAAGCGAACCTGCGATGCGCAATGCCGCAGAACAGGCCTCGCTGCCAATCAATATCAAGATATCGTTGCCTATCGTGGGGCGGCGTTTCTATTTTGCGATTGCGGGCGGCAAGGAACGGGTGGCGCTCGAACGCAAAGCGAGCCCATTCCTCACCAAAAGAAATATCACGTTTGTCGTCATAGGTGCTGTGGTTCTTTATATACTGACGCTTGGCACCTTCCTGGTGTTCGCGGCGGTCTAGTGGATAAAAACAACCCCGTTTAAAACGATCCGTGAGTTATTTTTATAGAGGCAATCGCCCTGGATGGCCTCAGGATGACTAAGTGTCACATTGGCACGAATAAAGCGGGATGGTAGGGGTACCTCGTGGCAAGAATCTACGCGCAAACAGTCCAAATCAGGACAAATCATGCCAGGGTCCGGCCGTCTGCCCGTCGACGATTATGTGTTATTCGCTCTATGGATAATGGCCATCGTGCGCATATTCTGGCCTCATCCGCAGCTGATACTGGCCAGTGGGATTGTTCTGCTTACCTATGTGGTCCTGAGTTTCCGGCGAATTAGGCGCCAACTGCAAATACTCAGCCTGCTACTCGCGCTGACCGCCGTCGCGCTCGCCGGGTGGCTTGGTGCCTGGGCAGGCCTTTGGCAGGGGATGGAAAAGGCGGTGATCTTTGCCGCCTTTTTTGGAACGCTGACCCTGATGCGCGCGACCGCCGATTTGCGCCCGGAAATCGGGCGGGCGCGCAAACTGGTCGAGCCGCTCAGTGCCGGCGCACGCACAAGCGGACTCCTGGTCGGGACCAACGTGCTGGGCACGGCGCTTGTCGTGGGCGTCATGCCAATTTTTGCGCCGATCGTCGGCCAAGACGCTCCCTATGCGGTCCGTAAATCGGCGGCTGAAGCATGTCAGCGGGGCATGTGTCTTGCGTGTCTGTGGTCACCATTCTGGCTGGCCATGGCGATTTCCACGGAACATCTGCCGGACGTGCCCCTGTGGCAAATCATGGTTCTGGGCCTCTTGCTTTGCGCACTTGGTCTGACGGTCGCGCAGTTGATGTATACGCCCGATGTCGGCATGCGGGCGCTGTGGCAGGCATTGCGCGCTTTTTCACCGGTCCTGCCACCGGTCGCACTGTCTGCCGCCGCCGTCCTCGGGCTCAAGGCAGTAACTCCACTAACGACATTGCAATGTCTGGTGGTTGGCATACCGGTTCTGTGCATCGGCGGCCTACTGTCCCAAAGTATCGACCATCTGCGCCGCGCGGCAAGCCAGGCCGCGCAGGGCGTCGGCGCGGTCAGGGGGAAATCGCGCTGCTATCCTGCGCGTTTGCCTTGGGCAATGTTTTGGAGCAGGCCCTCCAGACAGGTGGCGTCGGCGATCAGATCACTGCCCTGGCGCCGCCGCCAGTTGCCGTGATCGCGAGCGTCGTCATCGGCATGACCGTGCTGGGGCTGGCCGGGATACATCAAGTTGTTACCGTAACGGTGATGCTGGTGCTGTTTGGCACGCTGCCGATCGGCGTATCGGATCTTGCCCTGATGCAGGCCGGACTGCTCGGCTGGGCCTTTAGCTCGATGACCGGGCTGTCGGCGGTATCCGTCGCCGCAGCCAGCACCATGTTCAGCGTGCCGCTGGAACGCATCGCTTACGGCCCCAACATACGCTTTGTCACCCTGTTCGGGCTGCTCGGGATCGCCGTGGTCACTGGCGTCAACTGGATGATACTGCAATGAAGAACCGGAAGTCCCCGCGGCGTCTGTACCGCCAACTGGGTGCTGCCCTAATTCTGTTGGCGGGCGCCGTGCCGTCGCCGCCCACCGAGGCCGCGGAAACGACGAACGCTACCGGTGGGCGCCTTATTCTGGTCGGCCCCGAACGGGCGCTCAAACCACCCTCGGCAGCGGCCAAGATCGCCCAACCAGGGGATCGGATCAGGATCGATGCCGGCACATGCCGTGACTGCGGTCTGCCGCACCCCAATATCACCATAGAAGGCGTCGGCGGCTACGCACACGTCAAAGACATCAGCTGCCATCGCAAGGCTATCTAGGTGTTCTATGCATCACCGGTGGAGATAAGCAACGTGCGATTTTCCGGCGCGTGGGGGCGCCACAGAAACGGGGCCGGTATACGGTGGGAGGGTTACGGACGGCTGGTCCTCAGGAACACCTGGTTCCACAACAATCAGATGGGCATCATCGCCCATGACAAACGCCAGTCGGCAATGGTCATCTCTGACTCGCGGTCTGAGCATAATGGCGATTGTCCGAGGTTTTGCGGACACGGGGTCTATGCGGGACGCATTGCCCATCTGTCGATCGCCAATTCACAGTTCGCCGGCCACAATCTGGGCCACCATATTAAATCCCGGGCGCTTGTTTCGGTCATTATCGGCAATCAAATTATGGGCGGCGCGACCGGTACGGCGAGCGACGCCATAAATCTGCCGGATAGCGGCACGGCGACCATCCGCAACAATTACA
>CAUZBE010000429.1:0-3404 GCA_963577885.1 Alphaproteobacteria bacterium | reverse complement strand
AATTGATGACTTGATGGGCCTGTTACGCCTGTATCTGCGGCATGAATTGCGCGAGTTGCACCGCAACGGCGTCCGCATTCGCGTTATCGGGGAATGGCGGCTCTTGGCCTCTGATATTGTCAGATTGATAGAGGATGCTGAACGGACCACCATCGACAACAGGAGGCTGACCCTGGTCATTGCCATCAACTATGGCAGCCATCGTGAAATTATCGATGCCAGCCGTCAAATTGCAGCGGCGGTGGCGGACGGCACCATGTCACTTGATGAAATCAACGAAACCACATTTGCCAGTTACCTTCATACCGTCGGCATTCCTGACCCTGATTTGGTTATTCGAACCGGCGGCGAACAACGCTTGAGTAATTTTCTGTTGTGGCAAGTCTGTTATGCAGAATTGGTTTTCATGGAGTTGCTTTGGCCCGATTTCAACAAGCAAAGCCTGGAACAGGCGGTGGATGAATTTCATCGCCGCGAACGACGCTATGGCGCAACCAGCGGCTGACCGCATCAACGGCTCCCTGCGGACACGGGTTTTGTCGGCCTTGGTATTATTACCCGTGGTCTTGGGCTTGCTCTATGTGGGTGGGCTGGGGTTCGCTCTTTTGCTGGCCCTGGCGGCGGTTTTGATGGCTGGGGAATGGGACCGTTTGACCGGTGGTACCGGATATGGCCCACTTGGCATGGCATCGGCCCTGGCATTGCTGGTGGTCTTGGTGCTGGGTTATTTTGGTCATCCCGATTGGGCGCTATTCACGCTGATGCCCGCGGCGCTGATCGTTGCCGGGGTGAGCCGTATTGGCGAGCGCGCGATGCTTTGGCCCGTGTTGGGATTGTTTTGGTTAGCATTGCCATGTTTGGCATTGTTGTGGTTACGCAGGGGGGATAGCGGAATGTTGGCTGTTTCTTGGTTGTTTCTGGCCGTTTGGTCCTGTGATACCGGGGCCTATTTCGCTGGCCGTGCCATTGGCGGACCCAAACTTGCACCCCGGGTCAGTCCTAAGAAGACCTGGGCGGGCTTATTGGGCGGGATAATTTTAGCGGCGGCGGTATCGGCGCTTCTAGCCGTCGTGTTAGGGCAGCGAGGGACCCTGCTTTTTGCCTTTCTGGGCGCGCTCATGGCGTTGATTTCGCAATGCGGGGATTTGGCCGAATCGGCACTAAAACGCCATTTTGACGCCAAGGATAGCGGCGCCTTGATCCCTGGCCACGGCGGCATTCTAGACCGGGTCGACGGTGTTTTGTTCGCGGCCCCGGCCCTGGCACTGGTTGCCCTGGCCCCTACTTTGGGTGTTCTACCATGGCAATAGCCCGCAAATTTAACGACGACGGGGGGGGCGGCGCCGTGCCGCGCCGGGTCTCGATCCTGGGCGCCACCGGCTCGGTTGGCAAAAGCACCCTGGACCTGATCGACCGCCAGAAGGACGCCTATAAGGTGGTGGCACTAACCGCCCAGCGCAATGTGGCTTTGTTGGCGGCCCAGGCCCGTCAATTCAATGCCGAGTTGGCGGTGATCGGGGATCCCGCCTTGCATGGTGCCTTGAAAGACGCCCTGGCGGGCAGCGGCGTTGAAGTGGCCGCCGGCCCTCAGGCCTTGTGCGACGCCGCCCAGCGGCCCAGTGATTGGGTCATGGCAGGAATTGTCGGGGCGGCGGGACTGGGCCCGACCTTGGCCGCCATACGCCAAGGTGTGATTGTGGCCCTGGCCAACAAGGAATGCCTAGTCTGCACCGGTGAGCTGATGCTGGAAGAAGTGCGCCGCAGCAACGCCACCCTGTTGCCTGTGGATTCCGAACATAATGCGATTTATCAGGTGTTCGATTTTAATCGGCCCAAATCCATCGAGCGCATCATCCTAACTGCGTCGGGCGGCCCGTTCCTGAACTTGGACGTTACCGCCATGGCCCGGGTCACGCCGGCCCAGGCGGTCGCTCATCCAAACTGGGATATGGGCGACAAGATTTCCGTGGATTCGGCCACCATGATGAACAAGGGCCTGGAATTGATCGAGGCCTATCATTTATTCCCTATCGCGCCGGAACAGATCGAGATTCTAATCCATCCGCAATCGGTGGTGCACAGTCTGGTCGGATATGTGGACGGCTCCGTCCTGGCGCAATTGGGCGCGCCAGATATGCGCACGCCCATTGCCTACGCCTTGGCCTGGCCCGACCGGATGCAGACGCCGACCGAACGGCTGGATCTGGCCCATATAGGCAACCTGGGGTTTGAGGCACCCGATCACATGCGCTTTCCCTCTCTGCGTCTAGCGCGGGAAGCTCTGATGGCGGGAGGGACCGCGCCGACCGTCTTGAACGCTGCCAACGAAATCGGGGTGGCCGCGTTTCTGGCTGAACGTCTCGGGTTCCTGGAAATCGCCCGGGTGGTCGAGGAGACCTTGAGCAAGATTGCCGTGACGCCCGTTGCTGATTTGGCCGATATTGCCGCCGCCGATACCGAGGCCCGGGCCACGGCGCGGGAGCTGGCCGGGTTACCGCGCGTGGGCGACGGCCGGCTGAGCCTGGTACAGGGGTAATGGGCATGGCACTGGAGTTTTTTGCGGGCATCGGGGGGTATCTGCTGCCCTTCCTGGTGGTTTTGACGGTCCTGATTTTTGTTCATGAAATGGGACATTACCTGGTTGCCCGCTGGAATGGTGTTCGGGTCGAGGTGTTTTCCATTGGCTTCGGCCCCGAAATAAAGGGCTGGAACGACAATGCCGGCACGCGTTGGAAGATCTGCTGGATACCCTTTGGCGGTTATGTGAAGTTCTTCGGCGACAGCGATGGCGCCAGCCGGCCTGATGGTAAAGCCTTGCGGGAGCTGAGCGCCGCCGATCGGGCGGTCTCGTTTCATCACAAGCGCCTTGGTCAGCGCGCCGCCGTCGTGGCGGCTGGACCAATGGCCAATTTTGCCTATGCCATCGTTGTGCTTGCGGCCATGTACATGGCCTTTGGCCAGCGGGTTACACCGGCGGAAATCGGCCGGGTCGTCGATCAGGGCGCCGGGCAAGTCGCCGGTTTTCAAGATGGCGATGTGGTTTTGGCCATTGATGGTGATGCGATCCACCGCTTCGAACAGTTTGAACGGGTGGTCTTTCTCAACCCCGGTCGGCCGTTGACCTTTCGCATTCGGCGGGCCGGCCAGGAACGGACATTGTCCGCCGTCCCGAACCTTGTTGAAAAGGCCGATCGCCAAGGGATTGTCCACAAATTTGGCGATCTGGGCGTGTGGCCCGCTAATCCCGCCATCGTCGGCATCGTGACCCAGGATAGCCCGGCGGCCCTGGCGGGCTTTCTTGTGGGCGACCGTATTTTGGCCATTGATGGCCAGGTCGTGGATAATTTTGAACGCTTGCAGGATATGGTGGCGGCCAGCAAGGGCCGTCGGCTAGCCGTGACTTT
>CAUZBE010000428.1:0-3404 GCA_963577885.1 Alphaproteobacteria bacterium | reverse complement strand
ATCAGCGTGTCGATATTGCAGTCGCGCAACAGGGTATCAAGACCGGTGGCATGGAACGACGAAGGACAGGGTTTCTCGATTAGGATATCGTCAGCATGCCAGCCCAGGACGGGATCGATCCGCACCGCCTTTGCCTGCGTCTCGAATTTGAGCAGCCAGGGCACTTTCCGGGTCCACCAGCCGCCGTCCCGGGCCGGATCGTCATAGGCAATCGTGGTGAAGATGATCGGGAAGCGGCCACGCATTGCGGCTAGCAGCTGAGCCGTCGCCGCCATGGCCTCCGCAAAGTTGCCGCCAGGGAAACCATCGCTGCTCTGGGTGAAGCCGCAACTAAAGTCGATCACGATCAAGGCCGGTCGCGAACCAAAACCGATACGGTTGCGGTAGCCGCGATTGTCGTAGAACTGCAGTAAATCGCTATACGCATCCTGTATCATCACTTTTTCATTCAGCCTCCGGCTCTTGGATGGCGCGCCGGTCAATAAAGCGCACCGCCTTAGTTTCACGCGTGGGATCGTAGATGTCGTTGGCAGAGGCAAATTCCACAAGTGGCCGTACGCCCACGGCAGCGGCGGTGGCCGCGACCACCTGTTTCTCGATCGCGGCCCGGTCGGTAGCCTCGACGGCAATCCGTATCACCAACTCGTCCATGGCAAAGCCACTCCCGCCAGCGGGTTTCTGGATCAACACCTGGAACTCTGAAATTTCACCGATGCTGCCCAGTGTTTCAAGCAGGACCGCCGGATTGACCAACATGCCTTTCATTTTTACTAGGTCCTTGGCGCGGACCACCGGGCCGATGACGCGCTCACCGGCGCGTCCGCAGTGCGGGCAGGGTCCGCGCGCCAACGAAACCACGTCGCCGACAAGAAAACGGATCAGAACCGTGCCCCGCCGGTTCAGGTGGGTGAGGGCCAGCGCCCCGCGCTTGCCGTCGGGCAGCCGCTGGCCCGTATCAGGATCGACAATTTCTAGGAATTGCAGCTCGGGCGCCGGATTATGCCACGCACCTTCTTCGCGGCATTGCGCTAGGCTGCCCAGCTCGGTGGAGCCGTAACGGTCGAACACCACCGCACCGGCCGTACCAAGGGCCTGCATCAGGCGGCGAAGCTCCTGCCGCATCGCCGTTGAAGACGCCTCGCCGGTGACCGCACACATGCGCACGTGGGTAAAATCCGCATCAAGGTCCAGGGCCCGTTGCAACGCCCGGCGTACGAAGCTGGTGACGCCCCAGATGATTGTCGCCCGGTGCAGCGTGATCAGCCGCACCGCCTCATCCAGCGAACGCTGCAACGGGAATTCACCAAAGGGCGCGCCTGGCAAGGTGGCGACGATAGCGGCGCCAATGGCAAAAGCATTCTGCGCCGAACGTTGGAACGCCCCCATGGGGGCCGGCGTCAGGGGAAATAAATTTGCGATCACGTCGGTTTCACCAAGGCCGGTGATCGCCGCCATGCAGCGCGCCTGGAACATATAAGCCTGCACGTCGTGGGTAGTATTGTAGACCGGCGTCGGCGCCGCGGTGCTGCCCGTGGTATAGATCACCTCCGCGATAGCCCGTTGTTCGAGTGGTAATTCGGCGCATTGCAGCCGGAACGCCTCCGGCTCCGACATAAGGGCGCTCTTGGGAGTAAGGGGCAGCGCCTGGAGACCGCCCAGGTCGGCAATAGCGCCGGCATCAATGCCTCTGTGCGCCCAGTCACGCCGGTAATGGGGATGGCTCTCGGCACATAATGCCAGCGTCCGCCGCATTGCCCCTGTTTGCCGGGCCTCGATTTGGTCTTGCGACCGCGCCAGAGCGGCATCCACAGTACCGGATACGGAAACTGTCACGAGCGGGGGCCGTCGGGCGCGATCCGTTGGATCAGGGCGATCTTGTCAATTTCGAAGATCATCTCGTCACGTTGATTGAAAACCTGGTCGCGGAAGGTGACGATGCCCCGGTCGTCTTGTGTGGAACGCTTTTTGTCTACGATGACAACTTCGGTCCTGATGGTGTCGCCAGCCCTAAGGGGCAGGTAGAAGCGGCCCCGCTCCACGGCAACCAGGGCCACCATGTTGTTATGAAACAGCTTTTCCGTCATGCCGGTCGATACCGACATGATCAGAGAACTGGGCGCGATGCGGCCGCCATAACGCGTGGTCTTGGCGAACTCCTCATCGATGAATAGCGGCACATGGTAGCCGACGAAATTGCAGAACTGCGCAATTTCACCTTCCGTGATCGTGCGGCTATAGGTCCGTATCCGCTCGCCAACTACGAAGTCGTCAAAATATCGTGTTTGCATGACAGTGTTACCTTTATCCCGCGTCAACGCGTTACCAGCATCCACCACCCGGCGACGGCGGTTATTACTGGCCGTCGCGCAGGCGTTTGACGAAATCCCCCAGGCCGGCCTGGCGGGCCCGCTTTAGGCGCTCGGCGGTCAGAATGGCGCGCACCTGTTCCAAGGCCGCATCCACATCATTGTTGACGACGACGTAATCGTATTCCGGCCAGTGGCTGATCTCGTCAGCCGCTTTCGACATGCGCCGGGCTACCACTTCGTCACTGTCCTGGGATCGGCTTTTTAAGCGCCGCTCCAATTCCCTGGTGGATGGCGGCAGAATAAAGACGCTGGCCAAATCATCCCGCATCTCCTCCTTCAGATCTTGGGCGCCTTGCCAATCAATATCGAACAGCACATCCCAGCCCGCGCTTAAGGCGGCTTCGACCGGTTCCGCCGGGGTGCCATAATAGTGATCGAAGACCTTGGCGTGCTCTAGCAGTTGCCGGCGGTTGACCATCAGATCAAATTCAACCGGCTCGACAAAGATATAATCGACGCCTTCCCGTTCCCCCGGCCGTTTTGGCCGCGTGGTGACGGAAATCGACATGGTGAGGCTTGGATCTTCCGCCAACAGGCGCCGGGACAAGGTGGTCTTGCCCGCCCCGGACGGCGAGGAGAGCACCAGCATCAAGCCGCGGCGAGAGATCTGCCCGTCCACGCCGGCCGGGCCCAACGTCTCTTTATTGCTCTGACTATTCAATATTCTGCGCCTGTTCACGGAATTGATCGATCACGGTTTTCAACTCTATACCGATCTTCGTCAATGCCGCATCCTGGGATTTTGAACATAACGTGTTGGCTTCGCGGTTAAATTCCTGGGCTAGGAAATCCAACCGCCGCCCGATCGCGCCATCGCTGGCGAGAAGGTCGCGGGCGGCGTTTACATGGGCAATCAGGCGATCCAGTTCCTCGCGCACATCGGCCTTGGTGACCAGCAAAGCCGCCTCTTGCAGCAAGCGGTCCTCGGACAGGCCGACGGCGCCATCTAGAATATCGGCAATTTGCTGCCGCAGCCGCGCTTTCAAGGCCGCCGGCTGCAGGGCGGCCAGTTCGCCGGCGCTTTTGGTCAGGGCG
>CAUZBE010000427.1:0-3405 GCA_963577885.1 Alphaproteobacteria bacterium | reverse complement strand
GACCCACGGTAAATTGCATGATCCTTACCTGCCCAGCCTGTCAAACGCGTTATGTCGTTGACCCTGCCTTAATTGGCGCGGCTGGCCGGATAGTGCGTTGCGCCAAATGCGCCAACAGCTGGCACCAGGTTCCGAATGAAAAGGTGGACGAGGCAACGCCGTCCGGTGAAACCGGTGGTGGCAATACCGGCGAAGATCAGGGCGAAGATGCTGATACTGATCCCGAGGAAGATGCCGCCGCCTACGATGATGTCGGCGGTGACAATGGTGGCGATGGCGATGGCCGCGATGACACAGCCACAGGCGCCGCGCCGGAGCAGGACGGCATTCCGGGAGGTGCTACGGCGCGCCGCTCGCGGGCCAGGGCTGACCGGGCGGTTGAGCGCCAGGCCGGGGATGGCAAACGCAAGGCCGGCTGGATCGGCTGGTTTATCCTAGTCCTGGTGCTGATCGCATTTGGCGCCGCGGGCCTGTTCTATCAACAGAAAATTGTTGAATTTTGGCCTCCCGCGGGACAGCTGTTCGGGCTGATTGGCATGACCCCGGAGCCGGAGACATTCGGCCTGGCAATTCGAAATGTCAAATGGGAACATAAACGGCAAAAAGGCCAGCCAGTTTTGGTGGTGCTTGGCGAAGTGATCAATACATCAGACAAGCTGCAGCCGGTTCCGCGGTTGCGGGTGGTGATCCGGGATGAACGGGACCAGCGACTGTTTCGTTGGACGGTCACCACCGCTCTGAATAACTTGCAACCCGGCGAATTCACCAAATTCAGCACCCGCCTCTCCAACCCACCCCAAGGCGCCCGCCGTCTGGCTGTAACGTTTCAGCTTAAGCCATGAGCAAACCCGGGCTCCCGGCCACCAACAAACCGGCCGAACGCCCGCCCGGCACTGTTGAGATGATGTATTCCGCAGCCGAAATCAGCGCCCGGGTAGGCGCCCTGGCGGCGGAAATCGCCGAAACCCTGGGGCCGGACATCATGGTTGTAGCGGTCCTGAAGGGCAGCTTTGTATTTACCGCCGATCTATTGCGTGCCCTACATCACCATGGGGTGCATCCGCAAATCGATTTCATGACCCTGTCCAGTTACGGTACGGGCACGGAAAGTAGCGGCCGGATCGACATTACTCGCGACATCACGGATGACGTGCGCGGGACCAAGGTCTTATTGATTGACGATATTCTCGAATCGGGTCGCACCTTGGCCTTTGCCCGCGCCTTACTGCACGAGCGCGGTGCGGCGACGGTGCAGTTGTGCGTTTTGTTGGACAAGCCGGAAAAACGCAAGATGGAAATCAATGCCGACTATGTGGGCTTTGCCATTGGCGATGCGTTTGTGGTTGGCTACGGTTTGGATTACGCCCATTATTACCGCGAATTGCCTTATATTGGCGTTATTGCCACTGATTGAGAGAGCGCCGTGGCAAAAATCCCGGTCGCCGAAGATTGAGGAGTCCGTACGCAACCTGTTCAGCCGGGCCCTGCAATTGCACGACCATGAGGTCACGGCTGTGGTCGATGGCTCCGCCGCGTTGTAGGCGTTGAGCCAGGGCGAATTTGACCTGTTGCTCACCGGTATCGTCATGCCCGTCGTCGAAGGCATCGCCCTAGCCCTCAAGGCCTTGGCTGCGTACCTCGCATAGCGTATTCTGATGATGACCGGCTATGCGGAACAGAAACGTCGGGCCCACAACCTGGATGTCTTATTGAAGCCGTTCTCGATCGACGAATTAGCCCAGGCCGTGGAACAGACCCTAAAATCTGAATAGCCTGATATTGAAAATTGCTCAGGGCTTTATAGCGAAGTCCCGCAACACCTCTGGCTTGAAGATCAGGCCGTGACCGGGCTGGTCAGGCGGGGTCAGTGTATTGCCCACGGGCAGCACCGGTTTGGCCCAGAGATCATCCAAGAAGTCGAGATATTCCAGCAAATCCGGATTGGCGATCGCCGCCATCACCTGCACCATCAGTTTGTGGAACAGATGCGGGGCAATGCGCATACCCTTGGCATGTGCCAGGGTGGCGATCCGGCGCATTTGCGTGAGTCCGCACGCATCATGTCGGGTTGCAGGATGGGAAATTTGGGATTATCAAAAAACGGCGCCAGATCATAATGGGTGAATTGGCTTTCACCGCCCACCACGCGGGTACGCAGTGCATCGGCGATACGGAAATAGCCGGCGAAATCCGCCACCACCACGGACTCTTCCAGCCAACGAATATTATACTTGTCCAACCGCCAGGTCACCATGATAGCTTCGTCCACCCTCCAGCCCATATTGACATCGACCATGATGGCGATGTTTTCACCCAGGGCATCCCACAGGGCGATGTCGATGGCCGATCGGGCAAAGACGCTGACGCCCATGCGGCCGACCAGTAGGTCGCCTGCAAGATATCCTGCCAGATTGCCTCGACCGAGCCGATGCTGCGTCCCAATACCACGGGCGCCACCAATTCCTCTATACAGGCCTGAATGGTCCGCAATCCGCCCGACAGCACCATCAGATAATCCATTCCCGTCACGCCGGAGGCGGTCTCAATCTCCACCACTAGTATTTCGCGCGGCCGGTTATAATCGACGCTCCAGCGGGTTGGATTTGTGAAGGGGATGGATAGAAAGGTGGTGCGGATATACTTGACGGTCATGGAGCGGATTCCTTTTCTGGCAGGCTGTGAATAAAGCTAAAACCCGGCCTGTGAATTATCTTAATAATGGGGAACGATGCTCTATGTTATTGCCCAGGAGATGCTTCTCTAAGGTTTAATTTGCTGCACACGCTGTGGACAACCTGCCCGGCGGCACGCCTATAAGCTGTTGAATTAACACGGGTTTTCCTTTATTCTCGTGCCGTGAGCATCGCAAGAAAAAGGTACTATGGGATGAATATGGCAGCCACTGATCCGCGCCGCCCGGCCAAACCCGAGGCAGGAGCCAGAACCGGCGCCTCGGCAGGTACCGGCATGGGCATCCTGCCCTGCCAGGCAATTTCGGCGCTGTGGCGGGATGGCGAAATCACCGCCGCCCAACCCTTGCAGGAGGGGCAAATTCAACCCTCCAGCCTGGATCTGCGCCTGGGCGAAGTTGCCTATCGGGTGCGCGCCTCGTTTCTGCCCGGATCCGGCAACAGCATGGCGCAAAAGATCGAACGTTTCACCATGCACGCCGTGGACTTGACCAGAGGCGCGGTGCTGGAGCGGGGCTGCGTCTATATTGTACCGTTATTGGAGCGGCTGGCGTTGCCTGAGCGCTTGTCCGCCATCGCCAATCCGAAAAGCTCGACCGGTCGGCTGGACGTCTTCACCCGGCTGATCACCGACGGGGCCAGCGAATTCGACCGGGTCGAGGCCGGCTATTACGGCCCGCTGTATGCCGAGATTGCCCCGCGCACATTTTCAATT
>CAUZBE010000426.1:0-3415 GCA_963577885.1 Alphaproteobacteria bacterium | reverse complement strand
GGCGTTGTATCTTTTGACCGATGTGACCGAGCCCAACAGCTCTAATTTCACGGTCTTTCCTGGCAGCCATCTGCGGCCTTTTCCGGAACTTGACGAACCGGTGCCCTCGCCGGATATGCCGGGCGCTGTGCCATTGATGGGCAAGGCGGGGGATTGTTTCCTCTTTCCCCACTCCCTGTGGCACGGGCCGGGACCGAACTCCTCGGGACGGGCGCGGAAAACGTTGCTGTATAATTATTGTCAGATGTTTGTGCGCCCCTACGACTATGCCGTATCGTCCGAGGTCGCGGACCGCTGCACGCCACGGCAAAGGCGCCTGCTGGGGGATTTGGGCCACGACTTCCGTCCCGGCTCCTACATCTATGTGCCAGAGGATCAGGTCGAGGTGATCATGCAACAGGCCTCATAACCCTGATGTGCGGCCGCGCCGGCCAGATCGGCACTAATTGTGTAGACGCCTGCAGAGCAAGGACAGGTCTCTGATGAAAAGAAATTTTCAGGCCAAAATAGAAGGCCTGCAACAGGACGCCCTGCATATCCGGCGTAACGTGTGGCGCGCGCTGCACGCCGCCGGATCGGGACATATGGGCGGGTCGTCGTCGTCGGCGGATCTGCTGGCGGCACTGTATTTTCATCATTTGCGCTTGCGGCCCAACGAGCCTGATTGGCCCGGCCGCGACCGCTTCGTGCTCTCCAAGGGGCACGCCAACGCCGCCCTGGGCGCCACCCTGGCCCGGGCCGGGTTTATCGAAGACGTCGTGTTGGACCAATTTTATGCCTACCGATCAACCTTCGGCATGCATCCCGATATTAAGATGCCTGGGGTGGAAATGAGTACCGGTGGATTGGGGCACGGTCTGTCCGTGGGCCTGGGGATGGCCCTGGGTGCGCGCCTGCAGAATTTGGACTTCCGCACCTGTGTCATGTTGGGCGATGGGGAGTTGCAGGAAGGTTCCAATTGGGAAGGCGCCATGGCGGCGGCGCATCTGGGCCTGGCAAATCTGACGGCGATCCTGGATTACAACAAAGTTCAGCAAAGCGGCCATGTGGGCGAGATGCTGACGCTGGAACCCGTGGCCGAAAAATGGACCGCCTTTGGCTGGGCAGTGCGGGAAATAGACGGCCATGACATGGCGGCCATTGTCGAGGCCCTGGACGCGCTGCCCTTGGCCCCCGACAAGCCGTCGATGATCATTGCCCATACCATCAAGGGCAAGGGCGTCAGCTTTGCAGAGGATACCTATCTTTGGCACAACAACATGGTCACGGACGAAGTCTATGAAAACGCCTTGCGCGAACTGGCGCTGGACGGGTTGGGAGCTACAGAATGAACGATGTCCAAAGCCCGGGTCTCGTACGCCCGGACTGGGAACGCCTGGCCCAAAATCAATCGCGCCTGGCCTTTGGCCTGGCGGTGGCAGAGCTGGCGCGGCGGGATGGCAAGGTAGTGGCGATTTCTGCCGATACCATTGATTTATTCGGTCTGCGCGGGTTTCTCGAAGCCAAACCCGACCGTTTGATCGAAGCCGGGATCGCCGAACAAAACGCCATGGGCATCGCCTCGGGCCTTGCCACCACTGGCATGCGGCCAATCCTGTGCGGCTATGCGCCTTTCATTACCGCCCGCTCGTTGGAGCAGTTGCGCAACGATGTTGCCTACGCCAACCAGCGCGTAGTGATCGGGGCCGCCTGTGGCGGCATCGTTCTGGCCATGGCGGGGGGCACCCACCATGCGGTGGAAGATTTGGCCATCATGCGCAACATGCCCAACATGACCGTGATCGTCCCGGCGGATGCCCGCCAGACTTGGCATGCTGCCCTGCAGACGGAACAACTGGCTGGCCCCAGTTATATCCGCCTGGGCGGCAAGTTCGAGGAGCCCCCCGTGACCGACATCGCAGGCAAAGGCTTCCGCATTGGCCGGGCCGATCTGATGCGGCCGGGCGGGGATGTCACGGTGATCGCCTGCGGTTGCCTGGTCGCGCCCGCCATTGCTACCTCCGACGCCCTGGCCGGGGCCGGCATCGGCGTTCGGGTTCTGAATATGCACACTATCAAACCCTTGGACAGGGAGGCGGTATTGGCGGCGGCGGCGGAAACCGGCGCTATCGTGACGGCGGAAGAACACCGTATCAGCGGCGGCCTGGGCGGCGCCGTGGCCGAATTTCTGGCCCAGGAACGGCCTACGGCCATGCGCATGATCGGCATGCCGGACGAATTCTCCATCGTCGGCCCCACGGCCAGGGTGCGGGAACATTATGGTTTGAGCCAACAGGCCATCATGGACGCCTGCCGCGCCTTATTGGCATGATTTTCCGGACATTTTAGAGGGAGCCCACCATGAAAATTGGCCTGTTTGGCGTCAATATGGGACAAGAGGACGCTCCGGATACGCTGCTGCCCCTGGTAGTGAAAGCGGAGGCACTGGGCTTTGAATCCGTTTGGACGGGGGAGCATGTGATGATCCCGCTGGAATACGTCTCCCGCTATCCTTTCAACAGCTCCGGCAAAGTCAGCGTGCCGCCGGAAGGGCATTTCATCGATCCCCTGGTCGCTCTGTCCTATATCGCCGCCCATACCACCAAACTGCGCCTGGGCACGGGCATCAACCTGCTGCCCCAGAGCAATCCGCTGCTCCTCGCGAAACAGGCGGCCAGTCTCGATTATCTATCGGACGGCCGGCTGTTGCTGGGCCTGGGCGTCGGTTGGTTAGCCGAAGAATTTCAGGCCATGGGCGTGCCGTTCGAAGGCCGGGGCAAACGCTTCGATGACTATCTGGCCGCCATGAAAAAGGTCTGGTCCGGCGAAGTCGTCGAACATCAAAGCGATTATCTGGATTGGCGTGGCTTCAAAAGCTATCCCCTGACCAGCCAGAAGCCCCATCCTCCCATAATTATCGGTGGGCACAGCCCGGCGGCGCTGCGGCGCACGGCGATCATGGGCGACGGCTGGTTCGCCTTCCCCAAGGACGGGGATGAATTGACGCAGTTGCTGGCCCAGCTACGCGCGGTGGCCGAGGTCGCCGGGCGGGACCCCGCCAGTATCGAGGTCACTACCCTGTGGCGGCGGTTCACGGATGGCATGGCAGGGCTGGAAGCCTACCGCGAACTGGGAGTTAGCCGGCTATTGATCCCCCTGGGCCTGCTGGCCCGCGGCAACCTGGACGAAAACCTGGCTAGGTTGGGGGAAGAGGTGCTGTCGAAGCTGCCCGCACCCAGTTGAATAAACTCGAAATGGGACCGCGTTCCGCTGACCGCTGCCATTCACTTAACCGTTTTAGATTTTCTTTATCCTCAGGTCCAGGGGCAATGAATTAGATACCATGCCGTAAACTGGAGATAACATCACCAATTACCCGAGTTGCTCAACCGTGGCCTCGTTTCTAACCCGCATCGTTATTCGGACATGGTGATAG
>CAUZBE010000425.1:0-3419 GCA_963577885.1 Alphaproteobacteria bacterium | reverse complement strand
GCATGCACCTTACGACGTACAGATTGGCAAGGCACTGGATGCCGGTGCCGAGGGTGTCATTGTACCGAGGGTCAACACAAGAGAAGAAGCGTCGAGCGCGGTTAGCGCAGCATGCTATCCGCCGCGGGGAACCCGCGGCATGTGTCCGGATACGCGCGGTGCGGGTTATGATATGGATAGCTGGCTCGACTACGCGCGCCAGCTGCCTAAGAACGTCGCTATAATTCCACTTATTGAGGATAAACTGGCGCTTGCTGAAATCGACGAAATTTGTGCCGTTGATGGTATCGCTGCGGTCTTTTTTGGCCCGGGTGATTATGGTGTATCACTAGGGGCCGCGGATCGGGGCTTTGATGAAGCTATTCGCTCGGAAACCTTGACTGCTCTCGATAGGGTTAGTCAGGCTGCGGCTCGTGCCGGTGTATCGATGATGGCGACCCCACTGCATGATCTCTTGCAACCAGAAGAAGCTATCCGCCTCCTGCGGGAACGAGGTGTTGACGCCGTGATGTATTCGATTGATACCTTTTTGTTCCGACAGCTTGCCGGAAGCATAGCCAAGGCCTTTGGTCATGATACCGGTCCATAACGCTGATAAATCTTCATAATTCTGATTTCCCGGCCGCGGCGTACACAAGAATTGCCATCTCGATTTTGCCTTGATTAACGTGCCCGTAGATGCTCGACTTTTGCTTGCGCGAAGGCAGCGTGCGCCGGACCAATTGAAAGAAAAAAATTGCCACCTTTAGGCTCTATCCGCGCCGACGGCATTGGAGCGCCGCTGCCAAGGGTCGAAGATCGCCGGTTTCTCACGGGCCAGGGGCAGTATACTAGCGATATTTTCCTCCCATCGCTCTGCCACGCCGCCATGGTGCGCTCGCCCTACCCCCATGCAAAGATTCGCGCAATCCATGTGTCCCGCGCCATGGCCTCTCCGGGTGTCATCACGGTGTTGACCGGCGCGGACGCCGCCGCGGACGGGCTGGGAGCCATGCCGCATAATCCGAATTGGGTCGGGCCTCCCGATGCCACCCTTCGCCTGCCACTAGGGTTCAACGTCTTCTTGACGGAGAACACCGCATTGCCCCTGGATACAGTGCGATATGTCGGTGAGGCGGTTGCCATGGTGGTGGCCGAGACGGTCGCGGCCGCCGCCGATGCAGCCGAATTGGTCGACGTTGACTATCAGGTCCTGCCCTCGGTCGTCCATGGGCGCGCGGCCATGGCGCCCGGCGCGCCGAGAATTTGGCCCGGCTGTCCCGAGAACCTTGCCCTCACTTGCGAGGTCGGCGACGCGGCGGCAACCGAACGAGCCTTCAACGGCGCGGCGCATATTGTCACATTCGACAGCTGGGTGCACCGGGTTACCGGCAGCCCCTTGGAACCACGCTCGGTTATTGGCGAGTACGATCCGGCCCATGGCCGTTACACCTTGCGCACGGCCTCCGGCGCCGGCGTCGTTCGCAGCCGCGAGCGGTTAGCTCTGACCCTGGGTGTTCCCCTGGAGAATTGCCGCGCCGTATTCGGCGACATGGGGGGCAATTTCGGTACGCGTAATGCCTTTTTCCCCGAGTATGCCCTGATGCCCTGGGCATCGAGACGCATCGGGCGGCCGGTTAAATGGACAGCAACCCGGCAGGAGTGTTTTCTGAGCGACTATCAGGCCCGGGACCTGGCCTCGCGAGCTGAACTGGCACTGGATCTGGAGGGTAATTTCCTGGCCCTTCGCGGCGTCAATACCATGAACCTTGGCGCCTACACGGTGTTTTTCTGGCCCCTGCGCAAGGGGTTATCCTTGATGCAGAGCGTCTACCGCATCCCGAATGTCTATTTTCAGGGGCATGCGGTATTGACTAACACGGCGCCAACAGCCGTCTATCGTAGCGCCGGGCGGCCCGAGGCGATCTATATGATCGAACGGTTGATCGATCTGGCCGCTGATGCCCATGGCTTTGACCGGGTGGAACTGAGGCGGCGCAACCTGATACCAAGCGAGGTCATGCCATTCACCAATGCGGTCGGTGCCACTTATGACAGCGGCGATTACCCAGCCGCCATGGACGCAGCCTTGCGCGAGGCCGATTGGGCGGGCTTCGCGGGGCGCCGGGCAAACTCCGCGGCGCGCGGACTTTGCCGCGGCATGGGCGTCGCGAACTATATAGAGATCACCTCCGGAATTCCACGGGAACGGGCCGAATTAATCGTGAGCGGCGATGGATTTATCGAACTGGTCATCGGCACCATGAGCAGCGGGCAAGGCCACGAAACGAGCTTTCCCCAGTTGGTGAGCCAATGGCTGCAGATCTCCGTCGACAAGGTGCGTTTCATCGCCAACGATAGCGATCGTGTTTCGGTCGGCGGCGGTTCCCATTCGGGCCGTTCCATGCGGCTTGTTAGCATCGCGGTCGGTGAAGCAGTCGAGGAGTTGATCACCAACGGCAAGGCCATCACGGCGCACATTTTGCAGGCGTCAAAGGAAGACGTCGTTTTCGCGGATGGTGTCTTCGGCGTGCCGGGCGGCGGGGCCATGGACCTCTGGGAGGCTGCGAGTGCCGCCGCGGCGCCGAACGGTTTGCCAAGCACCCTGCGCGGGAGCCTGGTGGGCATAGGGGATATCACGAACCGGGCGGGCGGCTATCCTTACGGCGCCCATGTCTGCGAGGTTGAGGTCGATCCGGACACCGGCCAGGTAACGATCGTCGCCTGGACGGGTGTCGATGACGTCGGATTAGCCGTCAATCCGCTCATTTTGCATGGCCAGGCGCACGGCGCCATTATGCAGGGGGTCGGCCAAGCGCTGTTGGAGGAAATCCACTACGACCCGGACAGCGCGCAGCTTCTGACCGGATCGTTCATGGATTATGCGATGCCGCGCGCCGATACCATGCCGTCAATCAAAACCGTGATCATGGAAATTCCGGCAAGCTCCCACCCGCATGGTATCCGGCCGGGCGGTGAAGGCGGCACGACGCCGGCCCTCGGTCTTTTGATCAACGCCATCGTCGATGCCCTCTCCGATTTCGGCGTCAAACACATCGAAATGCCGGCAACGCCCCAGCGCGTGTGGCAGGCCATCGAAGCCTCCAAACGGCGTTGACTGAATTTAGGGCGCCGGCCGCGACGCTACCCCATTTGACTAGTTGACCAGCACGTAACGGCCAACGGCCTTGCCGTCACGGAGATCGGCGATCGCCTGGCCGGCGTCGCGCAATGGGCGTGAAATGGTCGGCACGGGCTTCACCTTGCCCGCCCGCACCAGCTCCATCAATTCGTGCATCTCGGCGAGGTTACCCACGTAGCTGCCAATTAGACGCATCATCTTCAGGGGCAGGCTGGCCACCGGCAGGGGCAGCGCGCCGCCAAACAGTCCGACGACGACGACCGTGCCGCCACGGGCCAGGGCCTGCATGGCAAAGCCG
>CAUZBE010000424.1:0-3429 GCA_963577885.1 Alphaproteobacteria bacterium | reverse complement strand
GGATATAGCCATGACCATGATAGAGCGTGGCGGGCGAAAGGGGTCCTGACGATCATGGCTCGGGCAATCTGACCTGCGTTGATGTCACCGATGCCAACGTGAACGACATTACCCAGGCTTTGGATATCCCCCTTGGGCCCGGCAAGATCTATGTTTTTGACAAGGGATATTGCGATTATAACTGGTAGCAAGGGATTGCAAACCAAGGTTTTTCTTTGTCGCGGGCCTTAAGCGCAACGCTGCCTTTGCGACAATTGAGGACCGCGAGATCAGCCAGGAGGACGAGGGCTTCATCCTTGAAGACCGGCTGATCCGTCTGACCAATAAGTACCCCGGCGGTGGCCGGAGCCATAACCTCCTGGTCGGTATTGCCCTGCGCCTGATACGGATCAAACACCCGGCGGGTAAGTCACAACCGTTCTGGATCGTCTCCAACGCGCTTGAGGCCACGTCGGCCGGGATCGAGGGTTGGAATACGGCGCGTTGGTCGATCGGACTGTTGTTCAAATGGTTGAAGCAGAACCTGCGGATCAAAAATTTAATGGGTGAAAGCCGGAACGCCGTAATGATCCAGCTCTTCATCGCCGTGATTGTCTACATCCTGCTCAGGCTTTACCACAGCCTGACGGATGGAAGCCTTGGCAAGCGCCTCAAGGGTCTCCTCGTCACGGTCCGGGCTAATCTCTTCGCCAGACCTAAAACCGACAACTGACGGCGATCAAACGCAGCTATCGCCAACCAGAACCAACCGGACCTTTGGGCCCCGATATGACAAAATGCACCGCAATAGAATACCCCCGGACAGCCGTGCGCGCAGGCGGGCATCCGGATGCAGCAGAATTTATCGCTGTTTTCTGTATACCCGCGTTCGCGGGTATGACAAAATTTAATGACCCAAGAGGGCCCAAAACGATATTTAGTCGCCTGCTAGGCGGCGTCCTCCAGGATCATGGCGGCGGCTTTTTCGCCGATCATGATGGTCGGCGCATTGGTGTTGCCCGCGATGATCGCGGGCATGATCGAGGCATCCGCCACGCGAAGCCCGGTGATGCCATGCACCTGCAAACCGGCATTGGTTACCGAATCCACCTCCGAACCCATGCGGCAGCTGCCGACCGGGTGATAGTTGGCGACCCCGCGGGCCCGTACATCGGCCAGCAGATCCTCGTCGCTGCTGACGGATGGGCCGGGCAAAACCTCCTCGGCCATATAGCGCGACAGCGCCGGCTGGTGTGCAATTTGCCGGCACACCCGCATACCGTAGAGGATTGCCTGTTTGTCATAGGCACTGCGCAAAAATTCATAGCGGATCGCTGGCGGCGCCAGCGGATCGGGGCTTTTGATGCGGATGGAACCTTCGCAATCCGGGCGCAGATGCACCGGACTTAATGAAAAAGCCGAGAAAGGGTGCGGATTTATCCGCTCCGAGGTTCGGCTTTCGGCGCTCCAACCTAACATATTAATTTGAAGGTCGGGGCGTTCCAGTAGCGGATCGCTGCGGATGAAGGCGCCGGCGGAAATCGCTGTACTCGTTAAGGGCCCCTTTCTAAAAAGCGCGTATTGGGCCCCCGCCAAAATCCGACGCGGCAGGCTGATGGCCAGATCGTTCATGGTCACCGGTTCGGCGCAGCGGAAACTCAGGTAGGTATTGAAATGATCGCGCAGATGCGCGCCGACCCCAGCCAGGTCACGGTGGATGGCGATACCCATGTCCTGCAACAACTCGCCCGGTCCGATCCCCGAGAGCTGCAATAACTGCGGTGTCCCAAATGCGCCGCCACAGACAATGACTTCGCGCCGGGCCCGGGCCCGGCGGATACCCGAGGACAACTGATACTCGATGCCAACCGCACGGCCGTCTTCGATCAGAATTCGCCGCGCCTGGGCCAAAGTTTCGACGTGCAGGTTCTTCCGCCTGCAGGCCGGCGCCAGATAGGCCGTCGCCGCACTCCAACGACGATGCTTAGAGGCGGTGAATTGGAAAAAACCAGTACCTTCCTGTGCCGGTCCATTGAAATCCGGATTGGCTGGAATGCCACTTTCTACCGCCGCTGCGATCATTGCGGTCGGCAGGGCCCATTGGTTTGGAATGTCGGAGACGCGCAAGGGCCCGCCACTGCCATGCAGGCCGCCACCTCCGCGCTCGTTATCCTCTGCCTTCTTGAAAAACGGCAATACGGAGTCCCAGTCTCAGCGCTCCAAACCGCGCTGACGCCAGCCGTCATAGTCAGCCGGCGCGCCGCGCATATAAATGGTGCCGTTGATGGAGCTGCTGCCACCCAGGACCTTGCCGCGCGGTTGATACAGGACCCGGTTATCCAGTGATGCAACGGGTTCGCTCTCGAATTTCCAATTCACCCGCTCGTCGGTGAAGACCTTGGTAAAACCAAGCGGAATATGGATCCAGGGATTGGTATCGCGGGGGCCTGCTTCCAACAGCAACACGCTGTATCGGCTGGACTCGCTTAACCGGGCGGCAACGGCACAGCCTGCGGAGCCCGCGCTGCTGACGATGAAATCAAAGACAGCGTCGTCTGCAAGCATGGCCAAACTGCCCTCCCCTCGTAACTGGCTTTCCGGGCGTTACCCTGTCCGCAAGTATCAACCCTATCAAGCGGCGGCATGGATCAGGTGGCCGGCATGTGAAACCCCGGCGTCGAGAGGGAGAGGGCAATCTCTTCCTGGGTCATCTCTTCTTCAACGGCTTCGAATAGCGGAGACGACAGGTAGCGCTCGCCCGTATCGGGCAGCATGCAAAGAATAACTGACCCCGGCTCGGCTTTCTCGGCGATCTGCATGGCGATCGCAAACGTCGATCCGCCTGAAATGCCGGTCAGGATACCTTCGCTCTGGGCGAGCTTTTTTGACCATTCGATGCCGAGGGGTCCAGGGATTGGAATTAATTCGTCGTAATGACCAGCGTCGATCAGCTCTTGCAGGACAAGGGGGATGAAGTCCGGTGTCCAGCCCTGAATTGGATGCGGCTCGAAGGCCGGATGAGAGGCCGCCGGAGACCCTTCGGGACTGCGTTCCTGCACCACGCCACTGCCGAGCAGTTGCGCATTGGCCGGCTCGGCTAGGATTATTTTGGTTTCGGGCCGTTCCTTGCGCAGTACCCGCGCCACGCCCGCCGCAGTGCCACCGGTGCCGTAACCGGTTACCCAGTAATCCAGCCTGTCGCCTTCAAAATCGGCGACTATTTCCCGCGCCGTGGTATTTTCGTGGACCAATGCGTTGTACTCAGTCTCGAATTGTCGGGCGAGATACCAGCCGTTTGCCGCGGCCAGTTCCACCGCCTTCTCGTACATGCCCAGGCCCTTCGCCGCCCTTGGCGTTAGCACCACCTTGGCGCCGAGGAAACGCATCAGCTTTCGGCGCTCGATCGAGAAACTGTCCGCCATCGTCACCACCAGCGGATAGCCCTTGGCC
>CAUZBE010000423.1:0-3429 GCA_963577885.1 Alphaproteobacteria bacterium | reverse complement strand
GATGCAGGCGTCGTCGGCATCGCAGGACACTTTGAGTGAGTAAATTCGGAGGGATGTCATCATGATCGAAATTCTTGGCCGGGTGCCTTGGGCAACAACCTTGCGCGATCTGGTGGTCATGCGCGCGGACCTCGGCGACAAACCGTTCCTGATTTGCCGGGACGAGACCTTGACCTATGGGGATGCCGACCGCCTGTCAAATCAGGTGGCCAACGGCCTGATCGAACATGGTATTGGCAAGGGCGATGTGGTCGCGACACTCATGTACAACGCTGTCGAACAGGCGTTGATCTGGTTCGGCTGCGCCAAGATCGGCGCCATTTACGCCGCCCTGAACGTTTCGTTGGTTAAGGATGACCTTTGCTACAGCCTGGATGATACCGGCGCCTTGATGCTGGTGGTGGATGAGGAACTGGCCCCGGCCTACAACGCTGCCAAGGCCAACTTGAAGACAGCCCCCAAGATATTGGTTCATGGCGATGTGGCCGCCGTGCCGGGCCCTGATACTCTGCCCTTCACGGAACTGCTGAGCGGCGATGAAAGCCTGCCGGATGTAGAGGTCGTGGCCGCGGATCCCATGTGCATCGTCTATACGGGCGGCAGCACCTCCATGCCGAAAGGGGTGCTGGTTTCGCATCTTTATTACATCGCTGCCGCAATCCGTTATGCCGATATCGCCGAGGCGGGCGAGGATGATGTGCATTTTGCCAATTCGCATTTTTTCCATATCGGCGGCCAGCAATTCGCCATTACCTCTCCGTTGTACCTGGGGATGACAGGAATCATGGAGAAGTGGTTCTCAGCCTCCAATTATTGGAACACGATCCGCAAGTATGGCGTGACCGTGATCGATCCCCTGGGCACCATGATGGCGGTACTGTTGCGTGCGCCTGAATCCGACCAGGACAAGCAACACAAGGTACGCATCGGCGTCGGCATTGCGGCGGGGCAGGTGCGCCGCGATCTTCGCGACGAGTTCGAGGCGCGTTTTGGCACGCCGATGATGGAAGTCTATTCCATGACCGAAATGGGCGTGCTGATCTGTAGCGAACGGACAATTGACCGCAAGCCGGGCTCCTGCGGCCGGCCCCATGGCTGGGCGGAGGTAATGATTGTGGATGGGGACGACAATCCCATGCCCGCCAACACCACGGGGCAAATTCTGCTGCGCCCCAAGGTACCGAACACCTACATGATTGAATATATCAACAAGCCGAAAGAGACCTTGGCGGCCTGGAAGAATCTATGGTACCACAGCGGCGATCTGGGCTATCTGGATGACGATGGTTATGTCTTTTTCGTCGGCCGGGAGGCCCATTGGATCCGCCGCCGAGGCGAGAATGTCTCGTCGTTCGAGGTTGAAAAGGCCATGACGGCCCACCCGGCGGTGGTCGACTGCGCCGTTGTTGGTGTGCCCTCGGAGATCGGCGAGGAAGACATCAAGGCGTATGTGCAATTATCCGAAGACGAGGCCAGGCCAGAACCCATGGAACTGGTGGCTTGGTGCAAGGACCGGATCGCCTTTTTCAAGGTGCCCCGCTATATCCAATTCGTGGAAACTTTCCCCCGCACTATGACCAAGAACGAGATTGCCCGCCACGAACTGCGTGAACTGGGCATCGGCGATGCCGTCGACGTACTGCCGGATAATCGATAATGGCATATCGTCTCGGCATTGATATCGGCGGTACCTTCACCGATTTCGCGTTGTTCGACGAAACGGGCGGCGGCGTCTCCATTCACAAACAGCTAACCACGCCGGACGATCCCTCGCGGGCGGTGTTGCAGGGTACGGCCAGCCTGCTGGCGCGCCATGAACTCGACCTGGCCGCCGTGGTCGAGATCGTGCATGGTACCACCCTGGTCACCAATGCGGTGATCGAACGCAAGGGTGCGCGCACCGGCATGCTGACCACCCGTGGTTTCGGGGATATCCTCGATATGGCCCGGGAAAAACGCTATGACGTTTTTGACCTGCGTTTGGTCTTTCCCGAGCCCCTGGTGCCACGGCGACGGCGGGCCGAGGTGGACGAGCGTTGCCATTACGACGGCAGGGTTGAAATTCCACTTGATCTCGCCGGCGCCCTGGCCGCCTTGACCGGCCTGGTCGAACAGCATGATATCAAATCCCTGGCCATATGCCTGCTGCATGGCTATGCCAATCCCAGCCACGAACTGGCATTGCGCGAGATGGCGGCGGCAGCCTATCCCAACCTCATGGTGTCCCTATCCACGGAAGTGTCGCCGGAGTGGCGGGAGTTCGAGCGGTTCACGACCACCTGCATCAATGCCTTTACCCAACCCATGTTCGACCAATATCTAGGCCGGCTGGAGGCGGGCCTGGACAAGCTTGGTTTTAGGGGGCGGCTGTTCGTCATGTCGTCCAGCGGCGGCACGTTAACGCCCGATACCGCGCGCCGGTTTCCCGTGCGGGTCATCGAATCTGGCCCGGCAGCGGGGGCCCAGATGTCGGCCTTTCACGGCCGCGCCCTGAACCTGCCCGAACTGCTGTCCTTTGATATGGGCGGCACCACGGCCAAAGGTGCCCTGATCCGCAACGGCGCAGCGATCAAGGTCTATCACCAGGAAATCGCCCGCGCCCATGGCTTCAAGGCGGGCAGCGGCCTGCCCGTGCAAAGCCCGGTGATCGATATGATCGAGATCGGGGCTGGCGGCGGCTCCATCGCCGAGGTTGATGTGCGCGGCACCATTCAGGTCGGCCCGCGCAGCGCCGGCGCGGCACCTGGCCCGGCCTGCTATGGCCAGGGTGGGGATGCCGCCACCTTGACCGACGCCAATCTGGTCCTAGGTTATCTGGACCCCGGCTTTTTCCTGGGCGGCGAGATGTCCCTGGATAGTGCCGCCGCCGAACGGGTCATCAAGGGGCAAATCGCCGAGCCGCTGAAAATATCCCTGGCGCGGGCAGCCTGGGGTATCCACGAGATTATCGACGAAGACGTGGCCCGGGCCTTTCGCATTCATGCCTCCGAACGGGGCTTCGACTACCGGGATTGTTCCATGATCGCCTTTGGCGGCTCCGGTCCGGTGCATGCCATGGGCGTGGCACGCAAGCTGGGCATCCCACGGGTGATCTTCCCCGTCGCCGCCGGCGTCATGTCGGCCCTGGGGCTATTGGCCAGCCCGTTAAACTTCGAAGTGGCGCGGACCCGGCAGATTTTCGTGGCGGACCTGAGCCAAGCCGATTTCACTGCGACCTTCGCCACCCTGGAGGCGGAGGCCATGGCGCCCCTGATCGGGGCGGGTATCGCGCCAGCGGCCATGACCATCGTCCGACGCCTGGATATGCGTTATCACGGTCAGGGCCACGAGATCGAGGTGAGCCTGCCTCCGGATACCGGCGTGGCAGCCTTGCCGGAGATCTTCCAGGCGCATTACACGGCGATCTATGGCGCCGCCCTATTGGACTCA
>CAUZBE010000422.1:0-3444 GCA_963577885.1 Alphaproteobacteria bacterium | reverse complement strand
ATAAGACATTGTGCTTTCCCGATGCACTCAACCGGTTGGCCAGGACCGCGCCCGCCGAACCCGCGCCCACCACGATGTAATCGTATGTCTGGCTTTCCATGACCATAAGTCTCCCTCTTTTGCCGGTATGATAACGCAATTGGGACCGCCCTGCCCAGGGCGGGAGTCGACGAAAAGTCCATGCGTACGGGCCCTATATGCTGTTAGACTTTAAAAATGGTATTCACCATACCGGGAGGACAGGCAGATGTTTAATCTGATCGTACGGGGCGACCAGGTGGTCACGCCGCAAGGCACGGGTGCCTGGGACATTTGTATCAAGGGGGAGACCATCGCCGCCATCGCCGCGCCGGGCACCTTCGATGACAGCCAAGCAGACAAGGTCATCGATGCCACCGGCAAGATCGTCATACCGGGTGGCATCGACCCCCACATCCATTCCCTTTGGCACATCCCCGCCCTTGAAGAGGGCGGCGAGGTGACCTGGACCGACGGCCCCGACGTGGTTAGCCGTGCCGCAATCCACGGCGGCACCACCACATTGCTGGATTTCGCCAACTGGCGGCCCGGCGGCACCATCGAAGAGGCCATCAACGTCCGCAAACAGGATTGGACCGGCAAGTGCTACACGGACTATGGCTATCACGTGATGTTGCAGGGGGCGATACCGCACGAACTGCTGCCGCAAATTGGCGAGGCGATCCAGGACGGCCATCCCTCGATCAAGATATTCACCACTGATATCACGCCCTCGCGCAAGGGCCGCAAGATTAACCACGGCCATATCTGGGAAATCTTCAAGGTCCTGAACAAAGAGGGCGGTATTGCCGCCATCCATGCGGAGGATGACGAGATCGTCATGCACATGTACGACGTGCTGCAGCGCGAGGGCCGCACCGGTTTCGAGAATTTAGCCGAGGTACATAATACCATGTCGGAGGATCTATCCTTCCGCCGCATCATCCGCCTAGCCGAGCACGTGGACGGCACGCCGCTTTATATGATGCACGTCAGCGCGGCCACAGGCGTCGCCGCAATCGAGGCAGCGCGAGCGCGGGGCTTCCCGATCTATGGCGAGACCCTGCATCAATATCTGATGTTCACCCACGAGCATTACAAACGCCCGAACGGCCAAATTTATCACACCTATCCCTCGCTGAAGGAAAGCTCGGACCAGGATGCCTTGTGGGAGGGTCAACTAAGGGGCTCGATCTCCTGCGTGGCCACGGACGAGATTTGCTGCACCCTGTCCACCAAGACCCAGGGTCACCGCATTGACGACACCACTGGGGGCAACGCAGGCTGCGAGCCCCGGGTTTCGGTGATGTATACGGAAATGGTGAAAAAACGCGGCTATACCCTGGCCAAGTTCGCCGACCTAGTCTCCACCAACGCCGCCAAAATTATGGGCATGTATCCCAAGAAAGGCGCCCTAGCGCCGGGCAGCGATGCCGATATCACGGTATTGGACCCAGCCCAGAAACGCACCGTCACCGCTGCCCGCCTGCACGAAAGCGACTATACTCCCTGGGAGGGCTACGAGGCCGAGGCCTGGCCCAGCCTGACGGTTCTACGCGGGAAAGTGATGATGCAGGACGGCGAATTCCTGGGCGATGTCAGAGACGGAAAATTCCTCAAGCGCAAGGTCGACGAAGCCATCCGCAACCGCCCGGAGTTGTGAAGCGGGCGCGTAAATTCAGGCCGCTATCGATCGGCGATGGAGCCGCGAGCTTTACGCAGATAGGAATAGCGAAAACTATAGTACTGATCAATCGGTGCATGCGCCAAACCGGCGCCGGTTTCAATCCCACCTGGCTTGGCGTCATCGCCATAAAATTGGCGGAAATATTTCGGATTAGCCCGCCTCTCGGCCTCAATGTCTATGTGGTACGCAGCACCTCGCCGATCCCCGTTACCCTTGAGGATGTTTTCGCCGACATCATGCCGTTCCTGTTCCTCGATATTCTTACACTGGGCCTCCTCATCGCCTTTCCACAGATTACACTGGCGCTGCCCAATCTGATGTTTTGAATATTATAAGTAAGCTGACCGAAATAACCCATGGCGTGGGGCGGGCGGCGTAGCGAATTCCTAAAACACTCAGCCGGCAACGACGGGGCCGTCGCCGATGATGGTGGCGCGATGCATGACCCGGCGTTGGGTCAGGTCATAGGGTGAGACCTGATGCATGGTACAGCGGTTGTCCCACATGACGATGTCATCGGGCGTCCAGCGGTGGCGGTAGATGAATTCATCCCGGCCCGCCAGTTCGGCCAACTCCCCCACCAAGGCCACCGCGTCGGCGTTCGCCATGCCCTCGATGGCATCGTTATAAATGGGACTAATGAATAGGGATTTGCGCCCGGTGACGGGATGTTGCCGCACCATGGGCTGCCAAACGGGTGGCATGTCCTGGCTTTCCGCCTCGGTCATGGGTTTGATGGGTGCCAGGGTGGCCAGGTGGGCAAAGTCGTGCCGCGCCTTGCGGCCTTCCATTTTCTTGCGCAATGGCGTCGGCAAGGAGTCATAGACCTTGTACATGTTAGTAAACCAGGTTTCGCCGCCTTCCGCCGTGACCTCGATCCCATGCAGGATCGAGCCCATGGAGGGCACGGAGCGGTATGAGGAATCCGTATGCCAGCGCTGGGCCAGGGCAATTTGCACCACGGACGGATTGGCCGGCGTCATCAGATTGCCGTCGTCATCGACGTTAGAAACACGGAAGATCTCGGGCGCCGCGCGGGACTTGATGATGTCTTGATGGTGTACTTCAAGATCACCGAATTGCCGAGCGAAGGCGATCTGCTGTTCATCGCTCAAGGCCTGGCCAGGCAAGACCAGCACCAGGTGCTCCATCCAGGCCTGATGCAGTGCCGCGAAGGTTTCCGGCGCCAAGGGTGCGGCCAGATCAATACCCGTGACCTCGGCGCCAAGCGCAGGGTGTAGGGAACGGACGCTCAATTGAGGTTCTGTGCGGTCACTGGCGATAGACATCGGTATCTGCCTTTATGCTGTTTTGGCTCTTGGTGCGCGGCGCGTAGTTTAACGTAACTGGCCAGGCCGTTCTAGCCGGCCAGGAACAGGTCCTATCGGGAGCAGGGGCAACAATCCTCCCGGGTCAAGGTTAGCAGAAATGCGCGCCCAGGGCTTGAATGGCATTCGCATGCGCCAGGTAGGGATCGCTGTTGCCCGGGCCGCCGACGACGATAGTCAAGCACTGCGCATCGCAGCCGCCCGATGGCAGCTTCACCGCGGCCAGGCCGTCGTGGCCGACGTCCCTGGGGGTCAGGAAAAGCGGCATCTCGCGCTGCAGACACGCCTCGAGGCCAATATTCTGTTCGAAAGACGCCGTCGAGGTGGGTTTGTAGGCCGCCACCGCCTTTATCTTTCTCACGGTAGAAATATTTCTCGACCGCATGCTGCATCAGACTGGATCCCTGATCC
>CAUZBE010000421.1:0-3447 GCA_963577885.1 Alphaproteobacteria bacterium | reverse complement strand
GCTGGAGCCAGCGGAAGGCTGAATAGACAACCGGCGGCGAACTGGCATACGATAAGTCCGCAACCGATGACAAGAGCAATTCCGAATTAATGAGAATCTCGAAACGATCCTAAGTGATTGGAAAAATTGTTTTAATTCTAAAAATCTGAGAATTTTCAGAATCAAAATGCGCTAGTCGAAGAGGGTGTAAAGTGAAAGTAGATGCTGTTCTAACCTGGGATCTGGACAAGGCTGGCGCCGAGGCGCGGGAGCTTGAGGACATGGGTTATAACGGGCTGAAGTCCATCGAAACCGCCCACGATCCGTTTCTGCCCTTGTTGCTGGCGGCCCAGTCGACCCAGACTATCGACCTAACAACAGGTATCGCCGTGGCCTTCGCCCGCTCTCCCATGACCCTGGCAAATGTGGGCCACGACCTGAATGCGGCTTCCAAGGGCCGGTTCAACCTGGGTCTCGGCTCGCAGATCCGCCCCCATATCACTAAACGCTATTCCATGCCCTGGTCGTCGCCGGCGGCGCGGATGCGGGAGTTCATCCTGGCCATGCGGGCCATTTGGGCCTGCTGGCACGAGGGCAAGCCCCTGGAATTCCTGGGCAAGTTTTATACTCATACCCTGATGACGCCGTTCTTCACGCCGGACAATGTGGAATTTGGTCCGCCCAAGGTCTATCTCGCCGCCGTGGGGCCGATGATGGCCGAGGTCGCGGGCGAGGTAGCAGACGGCCTCCTGGTGCATGGCTTCACCACCCAGGCTTACCTGGAAAATGTCACCCTGCCGGCCCTGGAACGGGGCTTTGCGAAGGCCGGGAAGACCCGCGCGGATTTCGAAATTTCCTATCCGGTTTTTTGTGTTACCGGCCGGGACGAGATAGAGATGCAGGCCGAAGACACCAAAATGCGCCAGCAGATTGCCTTTTACGGCTCAACGCCGGCATACAAGCCGGTGTTGGACTCCATTGATGCCGGCGAATTACAACCCGAACTGAATGCCATGTCGAAACAGGGCCGTTGGGTAGAGATGGGCGCGCTGATCGATGACAGCGTGCTCGACGCCATCTCGGTACAAGGCGACACCCAGCAAATCGCTCGCCAGATCAAGGCCCGCTACGGCCACATCGCCGACCGCACGGCGGCGGCCTATACCTCCATGGACCAGGCTCAATGCATCGCATTCATCGAAGCCATGCAGCGGGATTAATAATTCATCCTCTTACTTTGGCGGGTCGGGCAGGGTCAGGGTTATGGCGATGGCGAGGGCGACGAGGGCGGTGGCGGCCAGGTAGGCAGGGGTGAAGCTGCCGCTGTATTGGGCAATGACGCCGGCCAGGATGGGCCCCAGCATCTGGCCGATACCGAAAATCACCGTCAGGGTGCTGATGGTGGCGACCGTGCGTTCCGGCGTCAGGTAATCGGCGACCGCGGCCGTCATGATCACCGGCAGGCCAAAGACCGACAGCCCGAACAGGAAGATGGAGAAATAGACCGCCGCCTTGGTGGCAATGACGCCGCCAATGTTACCGTCCCAGACGCTGCCCCAAATACCGCTGCTGTAGGCGATCAAGACGTAGGCCGTGCCTTGCAACAGGAACGATACGATGATGCCGGTGCGGCGGCCCAGGCGATCCGAAAGGCCGCCCAGAACGGGTCCGCAAAATAGCGTGAAAAAGCCCAACCCGATCCAGAACAGCCCGGCCTTGGCCTCAGCCATGCCATGTTCACGCACCAACGTGGTGACGACGAAGGTGACGTAAACCACATAGGTGGCGCCAAATAGGGCATAGACCGCGCCCAGGCGCATGATCAGGTTGCGCTGTGTGGCCTGCACAGGCTTGTTCCTGGAAGCCGCCCGGCGCGCCTCCCCGCTGCCAAGCGCCGCGCCTGGCCTTTCGCCATAGGGTGCCAAGCCTTTTTCGTAAGGCCTATTGCGCACCACGATCAGGCAGAACAGCACCAGGGGCAGGCATACAGCAGCCAGGGCGCCCCAACCCAGACGCCAACCCAGCCGCCAGCCAATTTGGACCGCGGACTCGTTAATCAGGGGAATGGCCCAGCCCGCCAGCATCATTGCCAGGCCGGTTCCGGTGGCCAAGGTTCCCGCGGCCCGGCCCCGGTATTTAGAGGCGAACCAGTGTGGCAACAGGGTAACGGTGCAGACAAAGGCAATGCCGCTGCCCAGCCCCGTGCCTGTGTATAAAATCGCCAGCGGCCAGAAACCGTCGGCCAGCGAGACGCCAACCATGGTAGCGACCACCGCCATCAGGGCCATGGTGATCAGACGCCGCTCGCCAAAGTGGGGCAGCAACCGCCGCACCCACAGGGCACCCAGAAGATAGCCGAAGAAGTTTGCCGTACTGATCCAGCCCATTTGTACATAGTCCAGATCAAGGGCTTGGCCCATGGCCGGCAACAGCATGCCCAGGGCAAAGCGCCCGACGCCCACACCCACGAATGCGCTGAGTATGGCAGCGAGCGCGATCCACCAGCCATAATGGATGCCGCGCCCTGGCACCGCCGCGGGTGGGAGCGTGCGGTGCTGGGCGGCAAGACTGGCGAGCGGACTCGATTTGGCCTCGTCCGTGTCGTCCGTGGTTGGCGGGGAGGGACCAGTGATACTCATGCGGTGGCTATTATCTCATCAGGGTGAATAGGCAACTGGGTATATACTAGTATCCTGGGTTGTACGGTTTGCAGTGATGCGTGAAAAGGGGCGGGGGGAGCAATGCGGCGTGGCAATTTTTCCGGTCTTGTTGGCCGCCGCCGGCGTACATGACGGGCCGGGTTTATGGGGATGACAGGGCCGCGGGCGCCCTGGCTTATTGTCTGGCAGCCTTGCGCCGCGAGGACCGGGACCGCTATCTGACTGTGCTGTTGGCGCCGCGCGCGGCCCGGCCCACGCTGGCGGCGCTGTATGCCTTCAATCTGGAATGCGCCCATGCTGTGACCGCGGGGGCCCAGCAACCATTGTTGGGGCAGATACGTCTGCAATGGTGGCGCGATGGCTTGGCGGCGGGGCCGTTTGCGGAATCGGCGGAAAACCGCACCCATCCAGTCCTCGCGGCATTGGCGGGGCGGGCAGAATTGGTGCCTCGATTGCACGAAATTCTGGCGGCGCGGGAACGGGATTTGACCGATTCGCCCTTTGCTACTCTGGCCGACGTGGTGACCCATGGGGCGGCTACGGGCGGTTTGTTGACGGCTCTGGCAGTCCAGGCCGTGGGTGGCCAGAGTAGCCATATAGAGGCGGGGCAGGCGGCGGGGACCGCCTATGCCCTGGCTGGCCTGCTGCGTGCCATCCCCTATCAACGGCGAGAGGGAGGCTACCAGGGCCGGCTTTGCCTGCCCCAGGAACTGCTGGCTAGGCATGGTTTAGGGGCCGATGATGTTTGGGCGGGCAATAACCCCGTCGCCGTGGCGGCTTGTGTCAGGCAAGTGGCGGCGGCGGCGGA
>CAUZBE010000420.1:0-3454 GCA_963577885.1 Alphaproteobacteria bacterium | reverse complement strand
ACGGGAACATCCCCCTCCCTAATTACCGGCACATCATCCCCCCAGTCGGGTTGGAGAATGTCCGTGATACCGATCCCGGCGGGATCGCCTATATGCACCGGGGTGCCGTGCATCATGGGAAACCGCGCCGTAACCTCCACTGCGCGGATCGCCTCCGACATGGGCATTGGGCGCATGGACACCACGATGGGCCCGGAGAAGGGCCCCGCCGGGGTCGTGGCGATGTTGCTCAGATACATCGGCACCTGATAGCCTAATTCCAAATGGCGCAACGGCACGCCGTCGGCCAGCAAGGCGTCCTCGAACGAGAACGAACAGCCCAGGACAAAGGTCACCAGATCGTCGCGCCAAAGATCGCTGATATCATGGACCGTATCCGCCAGTTCACCGTCGCAGTAGATATTGTAGCTGGAGACATCGCTGCGAATGTCAATATCTATCCCCAATGTCGGCAGCATGGGGTTGCCGGTATCGGATATCGCAACCAGGGGGCAGGGTTTGGGATTGCGCTGGCAATACCGCGCAAAATCCAGGGCCAGGTCGGCCGGTAGGATGGCCAAATTGCCCTGCATCTGACCCAGGGCCATGCCCCCCGTCTGACCGGTAATCTCGCCCCGCCTGATCAGGTCACGCACATAGGCCGCGCTCGCCCCCGCTAAATTACCGGCAGCGTTTCCCGGGCGGCCCCGTTCTTCAATTTCCCGCAATGCCATGGCATTATTCCTTTATTGTTAGGTCTACACTGATGTTGGCGTCCCATGCGATCGACGCACGCCAATAGGTTATGCAAATCGGCGCATGTGCAACGCCTCCTGTTCTCGATATGTCGCTCTATAGGGCGCCAGCGCTCTCTCTCGGGTGGCAAGTGCGTCGGTATCCAGTTCCGTTTTAGGCGGCGTGACCAGTTCGAAATGGCCCCAGTGGTCCTCGCCGCGCACCGGCATTGCCGCTGTCTGGAACGCGCCAATGGACCGCACATGCCCTGGAATATAGTCGAGGCCCAGGCCGATACGGCGATGGCTGGCGGTGTTGGGGCCGGAACGGTGCGGGCACAAGCCGTGGTGTATCGAGAATTGTCCCACCTTTACCTCCATGGTCACCACATGGCTCTCGTCGAACGCCTCCATTACGACTTGTGCCGCACGGTTGACGCTGTTCTCTACCACGTTCGCGGCATGGCGCATCTGCCTGGGAGCGCCGTCAAATGGCAGCACACCCATGCAACCGACGGCATGATTGGCATCGGTAAGCGCCACCCACACCGTGACTTCCTCGGCCGGTTCCAAGCCATAATAGGTCAAATCCTGGTGCCAGGCAGCAAACGTTGGCGTGTTCGGCTCCTTGATGAAGAACGTGCTTGTCAACATCATGAAGTCAGGTCCAAGCAGAGCCTCAACCTTATCAAGGGTACGTGACTAAGCGCCTTCATGGCTTACCCTTCAGGTAGCGCACTTCGAATGCATTTATAAAACATGCTCGCCTAACTATCTATCTCCCAAATAACTTCACTCAAATCGCTTCCACCAGATCGCCCAGGCGCTGGGTCAATTTCAAGTTCTCGCCATAATCTACGGGTACCGCGATCAGAGCCGGCCCAGGCTGTTGAAAAGCCTCCGCCAGGGCGCCGCGCAATTGCCCTGACCCATCCAGGTGTTTGCCCCACATGCCAAACGATTTTGCTAGCATTTCAAAATCTGGGTTGCTGAAGGCCAAATCGGAATGCTTACCGTCGAACTGGTTCTGCTGCTTCCATTTGATCAAGCCGTATTCGCCATCGACCAGGATCACGCAGACAAAATTAATATTTCGGCGCACGGCGGTTTCCAGATCCTGGACGTTCATTAGGAACCCGGCATCGCCGCAAATAAACCCGACCTTGCGTTCCGGGTAGGCGATCTTCGCCCCGATGGCGCCCGGCAGGGCAAAACCCATGGAACAGAAACCGTTGGAGATCAGGCAGGTGTTGGGCTCGTAACATTGATAGTAGCGGGAAACCCACATTTTGTGCGCCCCCACATCCGACAGCATGATGTCCTCCGGTCCAAGCGCGCTGCGCATGTCGTTGACCACGGTCTGTGGTTTCATGGGAAAGGCCCTATCCTCCGCCTCGCCCAGCAAGTCATCGGAAATGGTGCCGCGCAGGGCCGCCCGATCGGCAATATTGAACAGGGGCAGTTTGTCGCCGAACTGTTTGTTCAAGGATTCGTTTATTTGCCACAGGGCATCGGCAATATCGCCCACCACATCGACGGCGACAGGAAAGTCCGCATCGATTTCTGCCGGCTCAAAATCGATATGAATGATTGTCTTGTCGCCCTTAGCGTTCCAGAAATCCGGTCCGTATTCCACCAGGTCGTAACCGACGGCAACTACCAGGTCCGCATCCTCGAAGGCAGCCGTGATATGATCCCGGCCCTGCAAGCCAATGGTAAAAAGGCAATGGGGATCATCCAGCGATACCGCGCCCTTGCCCATGAAGGTATTGACCACGCCAATCCCACTTTTTTGGGCCAGGCGGCGAAGCTGGGCCGAGGCGCGTTTGCGCACCGTGCCATTCCCGGCCAGGATCAACGGTTGCTTGGCGGCGGCGATCAGTGCGATCGCGCGCGCCACCGCCTTGTGATCAGCGGCAGGGCGACGGGTTACATCAACCGACATGGGCGCGGCCGATAATTGCGCCTTTGCCAGGTCCTCCGGCAATTCGATCACCGTGGCGCCAGGCTTTTCCGTCGTGGCCACCTTGAACGCCTTGCGGATGACTTCAGGAATGGTCTTGGCGTTGCCGATTGAATGGGCCCATTTGGTGATGGGCCGGAACATGGCGATAGCGTCCATGTTCTGATGGCTTTCCTTATGCAGGCGCGAGGTAGAAGCCTGGCCGATAATGGCGACCAATGGCGAGCGATCCATGTTGGCGTCGGCGACGCCGGTCACCAGATTGGTGGCGCCGGGACCCAGGGTGGCTAGACAAACGCCGGGCCGGCCGGTCAGACGGCCATAGGTATCGGCCATGAAGGCGGCGGCCTGCTCATGCCGGCAAAGCACGAAATCGATCGGACTGTCCATCAGGGAAATCATGAGATCGGCGTTTTCCTCACCCGGCACGCCAAAAATATGCGTGACCCCTTCAGCTTCCAGGCAACGAACGAAAAGGTCCGATGCCTTCGTTAACGCCCCACGATCCACGCTCCTCTGGTCCGTCATGGCCCATCCCCTTTTTTTTGTTAATTCGCGTCCAGCCCACACCTTGGCTAGCCAATGGTGGTATTTTAGGGAAGGATATCGATCGAATGTAAAAAATCGTAAAGGGAGAGATAGATTATGCCCGAATTTTGCCTGGCCGAGCGGGACGGCCACATTCTTACAGTGACCATGAACCGGCCCGAAAGGATGAATGCCCTGCATTCACCGTCACATTTTGAATTGGACGAGATCTTCACTGATTTCGAGAACG
>CAUZBE010000419.1:0-3457 GCA_963577885.1 Alphaproteobacteria bacterium | reverse complement strand
GGAAGAAGCTGTTCACAGGGAAGTCACGGCGGCGGAGTAGGCACTCGTGGTGCTAACCAAACAAAAGAGTCCTTCGGTTTGGTGTCTTGCGCACCACAATTCTTTAGAGTCTGGTGGTCTTTCAATCCTCACGGTTGGGAACCATCCGTTAGAATTTGACCACTAGGAACTCCCGCCAAAAATCAACGACAATCAACCGAAGGATGGAGACGGGATGAGCGCAGGGGAACGTTTGCCTGGAACGCCGGACCCAATGCATAAATGGGAAGGCGCGGGCGGGGTCAGGATAGCCGGGGATACCTGGGGCGATCCGAGCGGACCGCTGGTGGTGTTGCAGCATGGTGGCGGCCAGACGCGCCACGCCTGGAAGGGCACGGGGGAAACTCTAGGAAGCTCCGGTTATCACGCCGTGGCCTTCGATGCCCGCGGTCACGGGGATTCGGACTGGGCGGACCCTGAAGCCTATGGCCCGGATTTCATGGTCGAGGACCTGCGCTGTGTCACTCAGGCGCTGGGCGCCCCAAACCCGATACTCGTTGGCGCATCCATGGGCGGAGGCGTTAGCCTTTTGGCTATCGGCACAGGCAAGCTGGACGCGAAAGCGCTGGTCCTGGTCGACATGGCGCCGCGAATAGAGCCTGAGGGGTCACGCCGCATTCAGGAATTCATGAACCAGAAGCCCGACGGTTTCGACAGCCTGGAAGAAGTCGCCGAGGCGATCGCCAACTACCAGCCGCACCGGCCACGCCCCCGTAAACTGGACGGCCTGGCCAAGAATGTCCGGCGCGCCGCCAACGGTAAATTCCGCTGGCACTGGGACCCCTCGCGCCGGCAATTTCAGGGCGCTAATACCACTGCGTACCGGCAGCGCCTGCACGATTGCGCGGACACCCTTACCCTGCCGACGCTGCTGGTCCGGGGCGGCCTATCGGATGTCTTGAGTGAGGAGGGCGCGCAAAGTTTTCTGCAACAATGCCCCCACGCGGAATACATCAGCGTCAAGGATGCGGCCCATATGGTTGCCGGCGACCGCAACGACATCTTCGCCGATGCCGTTATCGAGTTTCTCGCCCGCACCGCACCGGTTTAGCCTGATTGTGCTCTATGTCTGCATCGCCAGGGCCTTGTACCAAGTAGAATCCGCCCCAGCCCCGACATTGGTGATGTGGACGTCGAGCAGATAGGGCTCTCCCGCCGCCTGGGCGGCCTTGCCCCGCGTCAAAGCGGCATCCAGTTCGGCGGGCTCGTGTACATGCTCGCCCCCAATCCCCTGCGCCTTCGCCAGCATGACGAAGTCGATCGCGGGATCGCCCAGAAAAGTCTCCGGATACTTGTTCTGCGCTTTCATGTTGCCGCCCCAGGCGGCGAAATTGCTGCGCACGGTCTGATAGTTCATGTTGTTCCAGACGACCGTCAGGATCGGCAGGCTGTAGCGCGCCATGGTCCAAAAGCCCGACGCGCTATACATCACCCCGCCGTCGCCGATGCTCAAGACGACCGGGCGGTCCGGCGCGCCAAGCTGGGCACCGATGGCGCCGCCCAAGCCATAGCCAAGGCTGCCACCGGCGGTGCGGACCAGGCTCCAATCCTTTTCGCCATAGCCGAACGGCATCAAATGGTCAGAGGCGCGAAAGTTTTCCGAGACCAGCATGGTATTCTCGGCCAGGTTCCGGGCCATGGCATCGCCAAGATATGTTGGGTGGATGGGATTATCCTTGGAAAGTTTGGTGGCGTCGCCCGCTTGCGCCGCCGCGCGGGCCTCGCTTTGCGCCAGCAAGCTCATTTTACGTTTCTGAAGATGCGCCAAATTCGCGTGATCGGGCTTCCACAGGCCATTCAATGCCCGTAGCGTGTGCCTGACGTCGCCAAAGACATCAATATCCAGGGCAAAGGTATTGCCCATTACCGTGGGATCCTGGCCGATGCCGATAATGGTGCCGGCATCGCTGAATTTCTCATCCTCCGCGCTGGCGCGGGTGTTCTGCCGATAGCCGATACAACAGACAACGTCGTATTTTTTGTCGGACATGGCGTCGATCATGCCGACATAGTTGGGATGCTTCATAGGGAAGCCGCCGTAATCGAAAAATCCGACCGCCACGGGCAGGGCATAATTCTCCACCATCTCCAATAGTTCGTTCTGTGCACCTGCGGTCTTAACGTCCGGCCCGGCAACGATCAGGGGATTTTCGGCGTTCAGCAGGGCGTCGTGAATTTTTTCGATGGTGCCGCCGTTCGGAACCTGCGCCATCTCCAACCCCCGCGCGGCCTGGATTGTGCCCTCGACCCCTTTAGTGTCCAGGGCGGGAGAGGAAAAGGCCAGATAAACCGGGCCGGTCGGCATCGTCATGGCTTCCTTGAAGGCCCGGCGCACCGCCATGGGGACGCCGCGCGGATCATTGACCTCCCAACGGTTCTTGGTGATATCCTCGACCGCGCCCATTTGTGAAAAGCCGCCCGAGGCGCCCAGGGTGTTGTGGTCGCCGAACGAGCCGTTGTCACGCAGCGCGGCGGTCACCACCATGGGCGTGCCGTCGAAATAAGTATTCTGCAGCTGCCCCGAACCCTGGCGCGTCCCCGCCGCCAAATGCACATTCACGAAAGCTGTCTTTTTCGCCGCTTTGGCATAACCGTCGGCGGCGGACAGCACCAGGGATTCGGCCAGCAGAAGTATGGGCTGAACGCCGGGAACGGTGAGAAAGGCGTCAAAGAAACCTGCCTCAGCGCTGCCCGTGTTGGTGAAGGCGTACTCAACTTCCTGTGCCACCAGCTGATGCATCAGCAGCTCCCCGCCCGTGCCCACAACCTTTTTCTTGCTCATAACCATCATCCCCAATAAAAAATCCTGGCGCCGCTGCCCAAAGTTAAGATTAGCCAGCGCAGCCGGGTCAAGCAAGGCAGACGAATTCCATTTTCGGAAATCGCGCCGTGCTGTACAATCAGCCATTCGCAGCTATTCTACGTATAGCCAGGCCCCGGTTTCTCAACGGCGGTCTGGAGTTAGCGCTTTTTAATGGGGGGACAGCCGTGAACACGGATGATGCAAAGACAAATTCCCGGTCCACCGGCGGCCGGGGGCAGCTGTACGACAGCGTTCTGGACACAATTGGAAATACGCCATGCATCCGCATCAACAAACTGGCGCCGGGCAATGTGCACCTCTACGTGAAGGCAGAGTTTTTCAACCCGGCGGGCTCGGTCAAGGACCGGCTAGCGGTCAGTATCATCGAAGAGGCCGAGCGCAGCGGCGCGTTGAAGCCGGGACAAACGGTGATCGAAGCGACCAGCGGCAACACCGGCATCGGGCTGGCGATGGTCTGCGCGGCCAAGGGCTATCCGCTGGTGGTGACGATGGCGGACAGTTTCTCGATCGAGCGCCGAAAGCTGATGCGTTTCCTCGGCGCCAAGGTGGTGCTAACGCCAAGGGCGGCGAAGGGCCTGGGCATGTAAGAGAAGG
>CAUZBE010000418.1:0-3473 GCA_963577885.1 Alphaproteobacteria bacterium | reverse complement strand
TATTCAAGTCCAAGTCAAAGGTTGCCAAGACGAACAAGAAACTTGGTGTTCCGAACCCGATCAAACCGCCAAAAAAGCGCTTTGTTCCTACCTAAAGCACAGGGATGTATCCCATTGGCACGCGGCACAATTCATTGGCGATTTGAACTATGCTGCTATCGCCCTTAAGCAATTGGGATTCGAAAAAAATACATCGATCGGCAAATAAAGTCTTCAAAAAAACGACTTGGGACAGATTTATCAGACTAGCAGTATCCAAAGCCGAGCAACACTTATAGCCGGTGTAGGCACTGTTACCGCATATTCTCTATAGTCCTACGCGCGCGCGCCCAACTCCACCTTCGCCAAGCATGGTGATCCAGGGGAAACTCGTTAGGGGGTAGCGCGGTTGAAAGCTGTTATTGGTGACGGCTGCTTTGCCCAGGTGCGACAGTCGTACCCTTCTGAATTTAGTAATTACTTGTTTGTCAGCGCACGTCGATCATAGGCCCATTTGCGCCAGGATCGCTAGCATTACCGGCCCGTCCGGATCGCCCATTGCCGCCGTCATGTCGAAATGATCAGCGCCCGGTACTTCCATATATTCAGCCCCGATGCCGTTAGCCTGGCAAAGATCTGCATAGGCGCGTGTTTGCCGCATCCATTCGGTAGTCTCGGCACCGCCGACCGGCACCAGCAGGGGTAAATTCCGCCGCGGCAAGTTTTGCATGGGCGATACCGCCTTTAGCATATCCGCGGTTAGCCCAATGATATTGTTAACGCTGATGCCCAACACCGGCGTAGGATCATATACGCCGGTCAACAAGGCGGCACCCTTTATGATATCTGCCGGCAGCCCCTCGGCTTGCCAGTCATGGGCCAGCATCATGGCGCCCAGATGGGCCCCGGCGGAATTGCCCGAGATGTAGATACGGTTGGGGTCACCATTCCATTCCGCAATATGGCCGTGGGTCCAGGCGATGGCGCGAACGATCTCGGCCATTATTTCGGGCAAGCTAACGTTGGGGCATAGATCGTAATTGACGATCACGACAGTGGCGCCGGCGGCGGTGAAGGGTTCGGCGAAAAAGCTGACGTCCGATTTATCCTGGGCCCGCCAATAGCCGCCGTGAATATAAAGCTGTACTGGGGCCGCCTCTGCTTCGGCCGGATAAACATCCAGCACCTCCAGGGGGCCGGGGCCATAGCGTAGATCGTAAACCCCTTCGATGCGGCAGCGCGCCTCGGCCGAGGCGGTAACCCGGGCATCGATCTTGTCCTGGTGATCGGGTACCGCCTGGCGCGGATTATACTGGCGCTCGAACTCCTCAATCGAATAACGACCCCGATTAATACCCGCAACATCACTCATCGCATATCTCCCCGCTTAAACGTTCGCGCAATGATGAAGCTAGCAGCCTCAGCCACCCGACGCCAATGGCCATCGGGCGGTTGTGCTATTCTGGTTACGCGAAAGCCTGCAACCCGGTCATGGCGCGGCCCAGGATCAGGGCGTGGATGTCATGGGTGCCTTCATAGGTGTTTACGGTTTCCAAATTCATCATATGTCGCATGATATGATATTCGTCCGAGATACCGTTGGCGCCGTGCATGTCTCGGGCCGTGCGGGTAATTTCCAGCGCCTTGCCGCAACAATTGCGTTTGATGATAGAGATCATCTCGGGCGCGGCCCGGTGCTCGTCGATCAGACGGCCGACGCGTAGACAGGATTGTAGGCCTAAAGCAATTTCAGTCTGCATATCCGCTAGCTTTTTCTGCACCAACTGGGTTCCGGCCAAAGGCTTGCGGAACTGCTTGCGCTCCATGGTATAGGTTCGGGCCGCCTGCCAACAGAACTCTGCTGCGCCCATGACGCCCCAGGCGATACCGTAGCGGGCCCGGTTCAGGCAGCCGAAGGGGCCGGACAGGCCCTTGGCTTCGGGCAAATAATTCTCATCCGGTACGAAGACGTCTTCCAGGGCGATGCCCCCCGTGATGGACGCTTTTAGGCTGAGTTTGCCCTCGATCTTAAGGGTGGAAAAGCCTTTGAAGCCGCGCTCTACGACAAAGCCGCGGATATCGCCCTGATCGTCCTTGGCCCAGATTATGGCCACGTCCGCAATGGGTGAATTGGTGATCCACATCTTGGCGCCATTCAAAATCCAGCCGCCGTCTACTTTTCTGGCCTTGGTCACCATGGAGCCGGGATCGGAGCCATGATCCGGCTCCGTCAGACCAAAGCAGCCGACATGTTCGCCGCTGGCCAGTTTGGGCAGGAAGCGCTGCCGCTGTTCTTCATTGCCATAGGCGTTGATGGGGTGCATCACCAGGCTGGATTGCACTGAGGCGGCGGAGCGGTAGCCGCTGTCCACGCCTTCAATCTCGCGCGCCATCAGGCCATAGCAGACATAACTGACGCCGGCGCAGCCATAGCCTTCGATGGTGGCGCCCAACATACCCAGCGCACCCATCTCGTTCATGATTTCTCGATGGAAATGTTCCTGCCGGGTGGCCTCGATGATCCGCGGCATCAGCTTGTCCCGACAATAGTCACGGGCGCTGTCGCGAACCAGTTTTTCTTCCTCGTTCAACTGGTCATCTAACAGAAAGGGATCGTCCCAGGCAAAAGACCCGGTGGCGAGATAATCTGACTGACTCTTTGCCCGATCCGTACTCATGAGCCTATACTCCCGTGCGGCGTGTTTGACGGTTTTGTAATAGCCTTATTAGCCAAGGAATGCCGCCGCGACAACCATAGCTGCGTCGGTATGGCTAAACAGTGTCGCTGTGCGACATATCATCCGGCGGCTATAATTTATTTTTAAAACGCCTGGCAGACGGCAAACTATCGTGGTTAATAATTCTTTAACGCGTCCAATTGATACTGATCAAGCCCGCCACCAATTGCGCGCGGTAAGTTCGAACGGAAAAGGGGGTAGGGATGGATTACGACAGACTATTTTTTGACCGACTGACGGACCTCCGCGATGAAGGGCGCTACCGTGTATTCACGGAATTGGAGCGTCAGGCCGGCAATTTTCCGAAAGCGACCCGGCATCATGACGACGGGCGGCAGGACGTCACGGTCTGGTGTTCCAACGACTACCTGGGCATGGGGCAGAACGAAAAAGTACTAAGCGCCATGCATGCGGCGCTAGATCAGGTGGGCGCCGGCTCCGGTGGCACGCGCAATATTTCGGGCACCAATCATTACCATGTGTTGTTGGAACAGGAATTGGCCGACCTGCACGACAAGGAGGCGGCCTTGCTATTTACCTCCGGCTACATCTCTAACGAGGCGACGTTATCGACCTTAGTCAAGGCGGTGCCGGGCTTGGTAATTTTTTCTGATGCTCTGAACCATGCCTCGATGATCGATGGTATTCGTCATGGCGGCGGTTCGAAGCGGATCTGGCGCCACAACGACACCTCTCATCTGGCTGAACTTTTGACCCAATCCGACCCCAAGGAGCCGAAGATCGTGGCTTTTGAAT
>CAUZBE010000417.1:0-3473 GCA_963577885.1 Alphaproteobacteria bacterium | reverse complement strand
GGGCAGATCAATCTGCGCGACGCCATCGCCAAGAAGATCGACTTCCACGATCCCGGCAACGGCAAGGACTATGCCCTGAACGATACCATCGCCACCCTGCTGGTGCGGCCCCGGGGCTGGCACCTGGAAGAAGCACATCTGGCGGTGGACGGGCAACGCATGTCCGGCAGCCTGTTCGATTTCGGCCTGTATTTCTTCCATAATGTGGAGCAGTTGCTGGCCAACGGCACCGGCCCCTATTTTTATCTGCCCAAGATGGAACATCATCAAGAAGCCCGCCTGTGGAACGACGTCTTCGTCTGGGCCCAGGAACAATTGGGCATCCCTAACGCGACCTGCAAGAGCACCATCCTGATAGAGACCATCATGGCTGCGTTCGAGATGGACGAGATCTTGTATGAACTGCGCGATCACATCGTCGGCCTGAACTGCGGCCGCTGGGATTATATCTTCAGCTACATCAAAAAATTCCGGAACCGGCCCGAATTCGTGCTGCCGGACAGGGCCCAAGTGGGCATGACCTGCCACTTCCTGCAATCCTATAGCCTGCAGCTGATCAAGACCTGTCACCGCCGTGGCGCCTTCGCCATGGGCGGCATGGCGGCGCAGATCCCCATCAAGAATGATGAGGACGCCAACAACGCCGCGCTGGCGAAAGTTCTTGCGGACAAGGAGCGCGAGGTCACCAATGGCCACGACGGCACCTGGGTAGCGCATCCCGGCCTGGTCCCCATCGCCAAGGGGGCTTTTGACGTCGCCATGACGGGGGATAACCAACTGAGCCGCCAGCGCCAGGACGTAAATATGAAACAGTCGGACCTGTTGCAAGTGCACACCGGCACCATCACCGAGGACGGCCTGCGCATGAACCTCTCCGTCGGTACCCAGTACGTGGAAGCCTGGCTGCGGGGCAACGGCTGCGTACCCCTCTATAACCTGATGGAGGACGCCGCCACGGCTGAGATTTCCCGGGCCCAGGTTTGGCAATGGCTGAAACATCAGGCCAACTTCACTGACGGCCCGGCGATCACGGCGGAAACCGTTCGTGGCGCAATGGCGGAAGAATTGGACAAGATCCGCGAAGAGGTCGGCGCCGATGTCTACGACAACGGCAAGTATGCCGAGGCCGGGGCGCTGTTCCTGCAGATGGTGATCGAGGACGAATTCCAGGACTTCCTGACCCTGCCAGCGTACGAGCGGATCATCACCACAGCCTAATAGGCCCTAGGCGCGCCGGCAGAAGATTTCGATAGGGCGGGTCCGTCCTTCCTCGAGGTTACGGGCGGTATTGCGGCCTTTTTCCTTGGCATCGGCGCCCATCAAAATGAATGGGCCCAGTTTCGGCGCGCCATCGCGGGCCACGGCCTCGCGCTGCGCCTCAAGGAACCGATGCATGACCGGGCCGTTGTCCTGTACCGATATGACTTCAAATCCTGCTGTCTCCAGACCCGCCACCGTCTGTTGCTCGGTCAACAGAAACGAATGAACGCCATCGATGGACCAGGGCGTGGGGTAAATCACCGGGCCGCCAGCACCCAAAGCCAATTCCGATAAAGCGAAGGCCCCACCGGGGCGCAGCACCCTATGGGCTTCCCCAAAAAACCCTGCCTTGTCGGCTATATTCATGGAGACATTCTGGGAATAGGCGGCATCGAAGCGGCCGTCATCGAAGGGCAGGCCGGTAGCGCTCGCCTGCTCGATCTGAATGTTTTCCGACAGGCCGACCGCCTGGTTCAAACGCCGGGCCACGTCGCAGAAGTCCGCCGTCAAATCAACGCCGACGACCCGGCAGCCAAAGGTACGGGCGAAATAGCGGGCCGGGCCGCCGATGCCACAGCCGATATCCAGCAGTTCGTCCCCGGCCGACGGCGCCAGACTCGCCGCCAAATCGGCAGTTGCCGCGACCCCACGGCCATGAAAATGTTCTAATGGTACAAGGTCGTCGGGTTCCAGATGGGATATGTCCTTGCCAGCGGCCACCAGTGCATCCGCAATGGCCCGATACAAATCACCCCGGCTGTAATGCGCCTCTACTTCGTTGTCCGGCATTATCCCCACCTCCCATTGTATTGCATTAGGTTATACCAAGCGGCCTGTGATGCCGCTATCCTGAGCCTCAAATCAACACGGGAGAGATATAATGCAGGTACGGGATAAAGTTGTTGTTGTGACGGGCGGGGCCAGCGGCATTGGCCGGGCCCTGGCCCAGCGTTTCGCCGCCGAAGGCGCACGCAAGGTCGTCGTCGCCGACCTGAATGAAGCCGGGATCGCGGCCGTCGCCAAAGAAATTGGCGGCATCGCCGTCCCCACCAATGTCGGGGTAGAGGGCGACGTCATCAATCTGGTCCAGACCGCAGAAAGCCAGGCCGGCTCCATCGATCTGTTCTGCTCCAACGCCGGGATTGCCGTCTATGGCGACCTGGGGAACAGCAACGAAGAATGGCAGCGGGTTTGGGATGTCAACCTGATGTCCCACGTCTATGCCGCCCGCGCCGTGGTGCCCGGCATGATCGAACGGGGGAGCGGCTATCTGCTCAATACTGCCTCCGCTGCCGGTCTGCTCAGCCAGATCGGCTCGTCCACCTATGCTGTGACCAAGCACGCCGCGGTGGGTTTTGCCGAATGGCTGTCTATCACCTATGGCAAACGCGGCATCAAGGTTTCGCTGCTGTGCCCCCAGGCCGTGCGTACCGCCATGACCGCCGGCCTAGACGGCGGCGGCGTGGCCGGCGTCGATGGCATGATAGAACCAGAGGAACTGGTCGATGCCGTGATCGAAACCCTGGCCGCCGAACGTTTCCTCTGCCTGCCGCACCCTCAGGTCCTGGAATATATGCAGCGTAAGACCGGCGACTACGACCGCTGGCTCAACGGCATGCGGCGGCTGCACGAGCACTACGGCTAGGATTGGTGACAGGAGCCGGCAGGCCGCTAAAATCGCGAACGCCGAAGCACCGGAACATGGGGTGGGCATGGATGCCCGGATCAAGTCCGGGTATGACAATAGCGCCGGGTAGGACGCGACCACCCAGCCGTCATTACCGGTCATGACCCGACAAACCATGGCGCACCGTAATTCTAGCCTTCGCCACAATAACTATAATTTCCCGATCCCAAACCCGCCACCCTGACCCTGTTCGGCCTGGGCCCACGCGGGCTTCGGCTTCACACGGCGTCGCAAGAAAAAAGCTGCCAGACTATCACGATGGACACTGCCTGACTGTATATTGTGGATGGAAAGGTAAACCGAACATGTTACGGCAGATTAAAGACGGCGGTCCTTCAGGGCCTCCATTTTCTTGTGTGTAATATTACAGGGACAGATATAAGGGGAAACAATACTTATTTCTGTCCCCGTAATTCTAGATGTCCTGGACCCGTTCGATGCCGGCGGTGGCTTCGCCACGCTCGACGCTTTGCACGGCGGCGATCAGGCCGGCGTTGGCGGGCGCCGCCAGGCCCAATTCGGTGGC
>CAUZBE010000416.1:0-3474 GCA_963577885.1 Alphaproteobacteria bacterium | reverse complement strand
GCAGGGTAATCTGGATCCCCGGCTATTAGTCAATGGCGGCCGGGCCATGGAGGTTGAGATACAACGAATTCTTGAGACCCTGGGTCAGGGGCCCTTCATTTTTAATCTGGGCCACGGCATCGTACCTGAAACGCCCCCGGAACATGTGAACCGCCTGGCGGAGTTGCTACGTGGTTGACTACTTAAATCGAGATGTTTTGAGGCTAAAATTAGTGTTGGTAGGCTTAAGGGACGAGAGCTGAATGCCGCGCGTAGCCGTTGTGTTGTTCAATCTTGGGGGTCCAGATAACCTTGATGCGGTGAAGCCTTTTCTGCGCAATCTGTTCAGCGACCCGGCTATTATTGCCGCTCCAGCGCCAATCCGATGGTTTCTGGCGCGTCTGATTTCCGCCCGCCGCGCTGCTCATGCCCGGACGATTTACACGAAAATTGGGGGCAGCTCCCCGATCCGGACCGAGACGGAAAAGCAAGCCAGAGTGCTGGAAACGGCGCTAGCGGATCTGGGCACGGTCAAGGCCTTTCCCTGTATGCGTTATTGGCATCCGTTTAGCGATCAGGTCGCAAAGGCAGTCTCCGAATTTGCTCCGGATCAAATTGTTTTGTTGCCCCTGTATCCTCAGTTTTCAACGGCGACATCTGGATCATCCATTGCTGAATGGCGCCGCGCTGCAAAGGTGGCGGGATTGCAGGCACCGGAGCGCACAGTCTGCTGCTATGCCGAGGAGGCGGGCTTTATCGCGGCCCAGGTGGCGTTGATTGCGCCGATGTTGGACGCGGCCTTGGATAAGGGGCGGGCCAGGCTGTTGCTTTCCGCCCACGGCCTGCCGAAAAAGATCATCGCCCGTGGTGATCCCTATCAATGGCAGGTCGAACAAACCTGTACCGCTATCGCCACCAGTCTGGAGCAAGTGGGTTTTTCCGGTTTGGATTGGCGTGTTTGTTATCAGAGCCGGGTCGGACCACTGGAATGGATTGGTCCCGCCACCGAGCATGAGATCACCCAGGCAGGCGAAGACGGGGTGGGCGTAGTTTTAGCCCCGGTGGCTTTTGTGTCGGAACATTCGGAAACTCTGGTGGAGCTTGATATCGACTACCGTCATTTGGCGCAACGGGCCGGGATTAGCCATTATGGCCGGGTCGCGACGGTCGGTATTCGGGCTGAATTCATTAATGGCCTGGCGGCCATGGTTAGAAAGGCCTTGACCTGGTCTGATCCTGCCGCCAGGTCTGGAGGTACAAACGGTGGCCGGTGTTGCCCGGCGGCCATGGCCAGATGCGGCTGTGAAATATCGCCATGAATGAATTTCTCTTGCAATGGTACAGCTGGATTAAGGCGTTGCATATCATCGCGGTTATCGCCTGGATGGCCGGCATGTTGTATTTGCCGCGCCTTTATGTGTATCACGTGCGTGCGGCGGTTGGTTCTGAGCTGTCGGAAACCCTTAAGGTGATGGAAAGCCGCTTGCTTCGGGCTATTATAAATCCGGCAATGATTTTAGCCATGATTTTCGGCCTTACCTTGTTATTTACGCCTGGCGTGGTGGATTTTTTGGCATTTTGGATCTGGATTAAGCTCTTTTGTGCGGTCTTGGGCTTGGGTGGCATGCATGGCTATTTGTTGCGGTGGCGCCAGGCGTTTGCCGAGGACCGGAATATCCACACGGCAGGATTTTACCGGAAAGTGAATGAAATTCCGACTGTTTTGATGATTATCATCGTCATTATGGTAATTGTACGGCCATTTTAATAGAAATAGATAGGAGATTGAGCCGTGGCGAATGGTAACTTAGTGGGGAAAGTGGCTTTGGTAACAGGCGCGGCGCGGGGTATTGGGCTGGCCAGTGCGCAAGCGTTTGCCAGCGAAGGCGCGTCGGTCGGCTTGCTAGATTTGGATACCCCTGTGGCGGAAGCTGAGGCCAAGGCGATTATCGCCGCCGGCGGCTTGGCCATGGCTTGTAATTGCGATGTGCGCGATAATGGCTCTATACAAGCAGCGGTCGACGCAGTCGCGGCAAAATTCGGGGCCATTAACATAGGGATGTGTAATGCCGCGACCCTGACCCAACCCGCCAGCATCGTGGATTTATCTCTGGAAGATTGGAACCAGGCCGTGGCAGTCAATCTTACGGGGGTCTTTTTGACGGCTAAGCATTTGATCCCACAGATGTTAGCTGCAGGCGGTGGGTCCATTATCATCACCGCATCGCAGATGGCGCGGGTGGCGACCCCCCTGCGGGGCGCCTATTGTGCCACGAAGGGTGCATTGTTACAGCTGGCCAAGGTTATTGCCTTGGAACACGCAGTACAGAATATCAGGGCCAATACATTGTCGCCGGGCGGTATCGCTACCGACCGCCTAGTCCAGCAGTTTGGCGATTTGGAAACGGCGGAACGGGAATGGGGCCCGGCCCATCCGATGGGCCGCTTGGGCCAGCCGGCGGAAATTGCCCGCGCGGCGGTCTATCTAGCGAGCGATGATTCTCGTTTCATGACTGGTTCTGATCTGTTGATAGATGGTGGTTATGCGGCCCGATAGGGCGGGCTGGATACGGCTGAATAACCAGACGGGTTTATTTGCTAGAATTTCTTGCTTTCGTCACGGCCTTACCTATGTTAGTTGGAGTTATTGCAACTAGGGCCATCGGTGCCGTCCGGCACCGCCTTTTGAGTATTCCTCTCGGCGAGCCTATTATTTTCCGCGTTCTCTTCTGTTGATACCGCTAATGCAGCGATTTTCAGCGAAAACTCACGTCATTCCCCTTTTTCCCGTTCCAGCAAGCAAACGACAAACAAATGAAACTGCAAGAATTAAAGGCGATGTCGCCTGTCGACCTTCTGGCCTATGCCGAGGAGCAGGAGGTTGAAAATGCCTCATCGCTGCGGCGGCAAGAGCAAATGTTCGCGTTATTAAAGCAAGCCGCTGATAATAATGAAGAAATCACCGGCGTCGGGGTTTTGGAAATCCTCCAGGACGGGTTTGGTTTTCTGCGTTCACCGGAGGCGAACTACCTGCCAGGACCGGATGATATTTATGTCTCGCCGTCACAAATTCGGCGACTTTCCCTACGTACCGGGGATACGGTTGTGGGTGAAATCCGTGCGCCCAAGGATGGGGAGCGCTATTTCGCCTTGTTGAAAGTCAACAGCATTAATTTCAGCGATCCGGAAGAGGCCAAGCACAAGGTTCATTTCGATGATCTGACGCCGTTGTATCCCGATGAGCGGCTGATCATGGAACGGGATGATCCGACCCTGGAAGATAAGACCGGCCGGGTAATTGAGCTGGTCTCGCCCATTGGCAAGGGACAACGTGCCTTGATCGTGGCGCAACCGCGGACCGGTAAGACAGTTATTTTGCAATCCATTGCCCATTCCATTATGGCCAATCACCCGGAATGCTTCCTGATCGTCCTACTGATCGATGAGCGGCCGGAGGAAGTCACCGATATGAAACGTTCGGTGAAAGGCGAGGTT
>CAUZBE010000415.1:0-3474 GCA_963577885.1 Alphaproteobacteria bacterium | reverse complement strand
TCTGGATTGCGATAAAAATGCGTAAATCGATGCGCGAACGGCTTTGCCGTCGGCAAACGGGAGTGAGTTGACGCAAAACATCGACAAAGGATTCATCCCACGATTTTCATTCGTGATTTGGCCCGCGGATCAAACCGCCGCCTACATGGCATGCGTTGCGGGTTCCACGGACAGATATCTGGGCATGGTTTTTCGACAGCATAATTGGGATCAAGAAACTTCGGACTGGGCGCATTCCGGCCGAACGGTAAGTTGCAAAAGGGCTAAGTGATGGACCAAGGCTATCCTGGTCAATGGCAACGGGTTCGTGCCCGTTTGCAGTCGGAATTTGGTGACGCCGCATATAATTCGTGGTTGCGGCCGCTTCAATTCGAACGGATTGACGGCGGCATGGCCCATCTGCACGCACCGACTCGGTTCATGCGCGATTGGGTCCTGTCTCATTATGGCGAACGTATCCGCAGTTTTTGGCATGCCGAAGATAAGACGGTGCACGAGATTGACATCACCGTCCATGCCGTGGCGGGCCGCGATGGCACCGCAACGGCGGGTTCATTCGCAGGCGGCGTGGACTATGATGGCGCATCGGCCATCTTGCCAGCCGCCGCCCCAGAGCCGCGATCGCGGCGCATGGGTTCGGCTCTGGATTCACGCTATCAATTTGAAACATTCGTGATCGGCAAATCCAACGAATTGGCGTATGCCGCCGCGCGGCGGGTCGCCGATGTGGCGCCGGTCAATTTCAATCCCCTGTTTCTCTATGGTGGCGTTGGCCTGGGCAAAACCCATTTGATGCATGCCATAGCCTGGCATATTCGAGAACGGGACCCCAGCCGGGAAGTGATTTATCTGTCTGCGGAACGCTTCATGTATCAGTTTGTCCGCGCTCTGCGCGATCGGGAAACCATGGCTTTCAAGCAGGTATTTCGCTCGGCCGATGTATTAATGATCGACGACGTGCAGTTTTTCTCGCGCAAGGATTCCACCCAGGAAGAATTTTTCCATACTTTTAACGAGCTGATGGATCAGAACAAACAGATCGTTATTTCCGCCGACCGCTCGCCCTCGGATCTGGAAGACGTGGAAGAGAGAATTCGTTCGCGCCTGGGCTGGGGCTTGGTGGTGGATATCCATCAAACCGATTTCGAATTGCGCCTGGGTATTCTCGAGGCCAAGCTGGCCCGCGCCAAGGTGGGCGATTTCCCGCCAAAGGTGCTGGAATTTCTGGCCCATCGCATTACCTCCAACATCCGCGAGTTGGAGGGGGCGCTCAACCGACTGATTGCCCATTCGAATCTGGTCGGCCGTCCGATAAATCTGGAAATGACCCAGGAAGCCCTGCAGGATTTGTTGCGGGCCAACGACCGCCGGGTCACAATCGAGGAAATCCAGAAGAAAGTGGCGCAACATTTCAATATTCGTCTGGCGGATATGCATTCCGCCCGCCGCGCCCGCGCCGTGGCCCGGCCGCGTCAGGTGGCGATGTATCTGTCCAAGCAACTGACCACGCGCTCGCTGCCGGAAATCGGGCGCAAGTTTGGAGGCCGCGACCATACCACGGTCATGCATGCGGTGAAGCGGATCGAAGAATTGCGCCAGATAGACGCAGCCCTGGCCGAGGATATCGAACTGCTGCGTCGAATGCTGGAAGGCTAGAAGACCGCTGGGACGGATCGACCTGGCGGATCAACTGGACGCATAAACATGCCATTTTCCCGCGTTATGCTGTTCGTCGCCGCGACGGTGGTCGCGGTGGCCCTGGCTTTGATCGTTAACTCCATGTTGCCCGACCCGGAGCGTCGACGATCGGGCCGCATCGGCATCCCGAGCATCGGCGGACCTTTCGAATTGGTGAATCACAAAGGCCAGGTGGCGCGGGACAGTGATTTTCGCGGCGCCTATTTGCTGATCATGTTTGGTTATACATTTTGCCCCGATATCTGCCCAACTGAGTTACAGGTGATGACGGAGGTGATGCCGCGGCTGGGACTGGGGTCGGCAAAAGTACAGCCATTGATGATTACCCTAGATCCCGAGCGCGATACAGTCACCGTGATGGCCGACTATATAGGAAATTTTCATCCCACTTTTATCGGTTTGACCGGCAGCACGGCGCAGGTCGGGGCGGCGGCCAAGGCCTATCACGTGTTCTTTGCCAAGACCCCGCTGGATGACGATGGCGGCTATTTCATGGACCATTCGGCATTCATCTATCTGATGGGGCCAGACGGTAAATATCTGCACCATTTCGCCCCCACGGCCTCGCCACAGGCGATTGCGGACAAAATCAGGGCGGTAATTTCCGGAGGCTAAAGCAGTTCCGAAAGTCTACCCTTCGTGGGCGTGCTCAGCCGCTCCGGAATTCCATCACGGTCAGAGCAACTTTTGCAATTGGGCACAAGCCAATGGCGCCCCGAACCGGTCTTTCCCCAGGTCTGATCAACGCTAATTACTTGAGGTTAAATCGAGGGGTTTCTATTTCAGTGGTTTTCCGCCGCCATGCGGCCGGGTTGTGCGCAAGCGAAGTGGGCCATGATGAGGCATCCATGCCGGCGGTGGCGATTGACGGGAAAACGTTGCGGCACAGTTTCGATACCTTCAACGACCGCAAGGCGACCCATGTATTAGGCGCATTCGCGATCGATGACACGTCGACCCTGGGTCATCTGGAGGTCAATCAGAAAAGCAATGAAATCTCTGCCGCGCAAGCGATGATCGAAGCTTTGGCGCTTGCAGGACGCCCGTTCACCCTTGATGCCATGCACTGTCAAAAAAACTATTTCTGGCGGCCCGTAAAGCAAACAGTTATCTGCTTGTTCAACTCAAGGCGAACCAGGCCGGCTTGCTGCCCAAAGCCAAGGCAATCGCCGAACACACCACACCATTGACGCAGCATGAAACCGCCGATGCTAACCAGCGCACACGCTATGAGACCCGCCATATCGAAGTCTTTGACGCCGTTCGATAACGTTCTCGGCTATTGCGGCGTCATCCCGGTCACCCCTTTGCGTGGAAAAATACTCGCGGATCAAGCGCTTCTCCACCTCTTTGAAGATAATGTCGGTCATATTGACCTGCGCGGCCTGGCCTGAGGCGACATGGAGGCAGGCCAGCACCAGCAGCAGGGCAGCCAGGGATCTTGTCAATTATGTGGGCATCGTCACCCTCTGTTTAGCAGCTATAGCCAAATTTGAATTTACCAGCCAATTTACCCCGCGGCCTTGGCAAAACCGTTGACCGCCATCACTGTTTGGCCTTTCAGTCATGATGCCAGCGCAGGGCATAAGCCTCGCCGGCGCGGTCCACGTGGCAACAATGGGGCGCCCCGAAATGGGCCGGCATCAACAGAGCGCCACGATCGGCGCAGTAATCCAGAACCCGGCGCCGTGATGCCCGCGCCTCATCCGGCAACAGGCAAAACCGGCTGTTCCAATCGGGATGGTAGACCTGCAGGGGATGGTGCAGTATATCTCC
>CAUZBE010000414.1:0-3491 GCA_963577885.1 Alphaproteobacteria bacterium | reverse complement strand
ACCAGCAAAGCCGCCTCTTGCAGCAAGCGGTCCTCGGACAGGCCGACGGCGCCATCTAGAATATCGGCAATTTGCTGCCGCAGCCGCGCTTTCAAGGCCGCCGGCTGCAGGGCGGCCAGTTCGCCGACGCTTTTGGTCAGGGCGGCAATGACATCGATCTGGTCGCTGACAATATCATCCAGGCGTTGTCCTTCGGCCCGGCGGTCGGTGAGCAGCAGTTCCAGGGCCTCTTCCAAACAGAACATAACGCCCGCCTCCAGTGCCTTGCGGTCTTCTTCCGACTCTTCCGGCTCCACGGTTTCCACGACACCGCGCAGAGCGAGCAGGCCATCCACGGTCGGCGGCGGGGCATTAATGCGACCGGCCAGGTCGTTCGCCACCGCCAACATTGTCTCCAGAACCCCCGTATTGATCTGTACCGTGGGTTCCCCGCCAACCCGGGTCAAGGCCAGGTTCATGGTTAAATTGCCGCGGTGAAAGCGCTGGGCCGCGTCGGCCCGAACCCTGGATTCTAGGCCGTCGAGACCGCCCTGTAGGCGGCAGCGCAGATCAAGGCCACGGCTGTTAACGCTCTTGATTTCCCAAATCCAGGAATAGGCGCCTACGCCACCCGCGGCCCGGGCGAACCCGGTCATGCTGGAAACAGTCAAAGTACTGAAATCCTTCAATTCACCTTCTGGGGCATGCCGCGTACTATATAAGAAATTCAGTTCCAGGTCACTCGCGTCGCGGGGTGGCATTGGCGCGGCGCCACCGCCGCACGTTGCGGCGGTGCTGAGCAAAGGTCGGGGCAAAGACGTGGCCGCCTGCGCCGTTCGCGACAAAATACAAATCATTGCTGGCGATTGGGTGCAACACGGCCTGTATGGCGGCCCGCCCCGGATTGGCGATGGGCCCCGGCGGCAGGCCTGAAATACGGTAGGTGTTGTAGGGCGTAGGCCGGTCCAGGTCTCCCCGGCGCAAGGCGCGGCCCAAGGGCGCCCGGCCCAGGGTCAGCCCATAGACCACGGTCGGGTCCGATTGCAGGCGCATGCCCCGGCGCAGCCGATTGATAAAGACCCCGGCGATGCGCGGCCTCTCCTCCGGCAGCGAGGTTTCCTTTTCCACCATCGCGGCCAATACCCGGGCCTCGTCCGGGTTCGCGAACGGCAGGCCCTGATCACGCAGCGGCCACAGCTTGGCAAGGGCCGTGTCCATGGCCCCGGTCATGCGGGCCAGCAGTACCACCCGCTCATCACCATGGGAAAAGTGATACGTTTCCGGCAGCAGCGTGCCTTCCGCCGGGACATTGGTGATTTCGCCGCGTAGTCCTTCGGTTTGTTGCAACAGGACCACGACCTGATTGCTGCTCAGGCCTTCGGGAACAGTCATCCGGCGCACCACCGTAATGCCCAAGCGCAGAATTTTCGCGGCCCCAAGCGGGCTGGTCTGGGCGGGGAACTGGAATTCGCCGGCCCGCAGGCTGCGGGCCCAACCGGCCAGGCGCACGCCTAGGCGAAAGACCAGCGGCCGGTCGATGACGCCCGCCTCGGCCAGGCGGTCGGCGATACCCTTCAGTCCGCTGCCCTTGGCCAGGACCACAGAACGGTCGAATTGTGCTGGTCCCGGCCGGGTGAACTGGGCGTAGCCCCAGCCAAAAGTACCGCCAGCAGCGATCAGGCCAAGCAGCAGAAAAACACCCAATAGTCGGAAAAGACGCCGGGTCATGACGCGAAGCCTACGGCGCCGGGGTCAGTACTAACGATGCATTGGTGCCGCCAAAGCCGAAGGAATTCGACAAAACGGCCCGGATTGGTCGCTCTTTCGGCGTATGGGGAACTAGATCAATATTTAGCCCGTCAGACGGATCATCCAAATTCAGGGTGGCCGGCGCCACGTTCTGATTCATGGCAAGGATCGAAAAAATCGCCTCGACGCTACCCGCCGCACCCAACAAATGGCCCGTGGCGGATTTGGTCGCTGACATGCACAGCTGGTTCGCGGAATGGCCAAACAGGCGTTTTACCGCGCCCACTTCGATCTCGTCGCCCAATGGGGTCGAGGTACCGTGGGCATTGATATAGTCGATGTCTTCCGGGTTGAGCCCGGCCCGTTTCAGGGCCGCCTGCATGGAGCGGAAACCGCCATCGCCGTCCGGCGCCGGCGCGGTAATATGGTAGGCATCCCCCGACAGGCCATAACCGGACACCTCGGCATAAATTTTGGCGCCGCGGGCCTTGGCGTGTTCCAGTTCTTCCAGTATCACGATGCCCGAGCCCTCGCCCATGACAAAACCGTCTCGCTGCTTATCATAGGGCCGCGAGGCCCGTTTCGGCTCATCCTGGAAATGGCTGGATAACGCCTTGCAAGCCGCGAACCCGGCCATGCCCAGGCGCGATATAGCGGCTTCGGCGCCGCCTGCGACCATTACGTCGGCATCATCGAGCATGATCATGCGAGCGGCATCACCGATCGCATGGGCGCCGGTGGAGCAGGCCGTGACCACCGCATGATTGGGACCCTTGAAGCCGTATCTGATCGAGATGTTCCCGGAAAGAAGATTAACCAGCGAGCCGGGAATGAAAAACGGACTGATCCGCCGCGGCCCCTTTTCATGCAGGGTGATGGCGGCCGCCTCGATGGTCGGCAGACCACCGATGCCGGAGCCGGCCAGCACGCCGGTGCGCAGGCGCGATTCTTCGTCTTCGGGCTTCCAACCGGCGTCGGCCAGGGCCTGTTCCGCTGCGGATAGACCAAAGATGATGAAATCATCGATCCGCCGCTGCTCTTTCGGCAGCACCCAGTCGTCGGCGTTAAAATCAGGCGCCGCCGCGCCCAGGGGAACTTCGCAGGCAATCTTGACAGGCAGGTTGGTGGTGTCAATTTTCTTGATCTGACCGGCGCCGGATTCGCTATTCAGCAAACGTTGCCAGACAACGTCGACCCCTACGCCAAGCGGCGTAACGAGACCCATTCCGGTGACAACGACCCGGCGTTCGCTCATCTCCAGCCTCCGTCGGCGCAATCAACCCTAACCTGACAGACCCTGCCCCCTCCTAGCGCGGGGACCGCGGCACAGACCCGCGATGGGGCGTGGTTAGGAAGCGTTGGCGTCGATAAATATTATAGCGTCCTTGACGGTGGCAATTTTTTCTGCAGCATCGTCGGGAATTTCGATGCCGAATTCTTCTTCGAAAGCCATCACCAGTTCAACCGTATCAAGGCTGTCAGCGCCAAGGTCGTCAATAAATGAGGCACCCTCGGACACTTTATCTTCTTCCACGCCGAGATGCTCAACGACGATCCTTTTTACGCGATCGGCAGTATCGCTCATGTGTTAATTCCTTCGCGCTATCCAGTTTGCAAATTATCGTCTGTTACGATCGACTTTACCACGCTGGCTGGTCTGGCAGCCAAGCGGGAAAGGCGAGGCTTGGTAGCATGAACATTCACAAAGGCCAAGGCCCCGAATGCAGCGGCGTCAAATGATCAAGGAGCAACTTTAGATCATC
>CAUZBE010000413.1:0-3501 GCA_963577885.1 Alphaproteobacteria bacterium | reverse complement strand
AAATTTGCCCAGGAATTCCAGGGGCTTGCCCTCGTGCCAGCAGGCCCAAATGGCCCGCATGGCCAGGATGAACTCCCGCATCCGCGCCGCCGGCGACGACCAGGGCATGGAATAGCGTTTGGTGATATGGGGGCGAATCTGGGAGCCGAGGCCCAGGTTGAACCGGCCCTTGGAAGCCGCATTCAGGTCGTGGCCCACATTCGCCAGGGTCATGGGAGAGCGGGCGAAGGCCACGGCGATACCTGTTGTCAGGTCGATAGTCTGGGTCGACTGGGCCGCCAGCAACAGGGGCAGAAACGGATCGTGGGCGGTTTCGATGGACTTCAGCCCGTTATAGCCCATGTCTTCAAGCTCCCGCGCCTCGGCGCCGGCCTTTTCCAGATCCCAGGTTAAAACAGCATCTACTTTCACTTTACACCCTCCTCGACTAGCGTATTTTCATTCTTAAAATGCTCAGGTCTTTAGAATTAGAACAATTTTTCCAATCACTTAGAACCGCTTCCAGATTCTCATTAATTCGGAATTTCTCTTGTCATCGGTGACGGGCTTATCGTATGCCAGTTCGCCGCCGGCTGTCTATTCAGCCTTCCGCTGGCTCCTGCACCACGCGGGTGACGGGGATGATGTTGCGCATGCGGGTGGCCAGGTGCGCGGCTTTTTCGGGCGTAATATTTTCCATGGAGATATGGATCTGTAGTTCCCCGTCTCCTTCACCGGTGCGTTTATAGGCGACCTCGGTGGGCAACAGACAACGCAGGGCGAATAGTTCCAGGACGCGTGAGAGCACCGATGGATCAGGCTGAGCCTGGATCAGAAAGTGATGAGTGCCCGGTTGCGGGCGGGACGAGGATTCAGTTTCTTGAGATTGTAGAGACATTTGCGGCAAGCTTTCGATTGGGCATCATTGTTGGGCGAAATCCGTCCCGACCACGCGTAATGGCCGGGCGGCTAATTCGAGCCGTAATGAGCTGCCCATGAAGCAGGTGTTTACCGTTGCCGTTCATGGGGTGATTGTAGGCGAGTTCATGATTAATGTCGATGCGGGCCTTATTCCATGCCGGCGGCGCGGATGGCAGTGAGGGCGTCGGGGGTGTCCACGTCGAGGAAGATACCGTCGTCGTCCATGGCAACTTCCACCAGATCGTCCTCGTGCTGGCCGATCAGATGCTTGGCGCCGCTGTCACCGGCGGCTTCCGCCATCTCGGCAAAAAACCGCGCCGCGAACAGCACCGGGTTGCCCCGCTTGCCCTGATAGGTGGGGACACAGATGGCCCGTCCCTCCACCGGGTTGAAGGCAGCGATCAGGCGGTCAATATGACCCGGCGCAATGCGCGGCATGTCGCCCAGTAAGATGATAACGCCATCCATTTCGCTGTTCAGCGCGCTCAGGCCGGCCTGTAACGAGGTGCTGAGGCCGCCGGCAAAGGCCGGGTTATGCGCCAATTCCACATGATAGGGTGCAAGCGCCACCGCTACCTTATCTGCCTCGTGGCCGGTAACCGCGACTATCTGGGCGATTTGCGAGGCCTGGGCTACCTCCACCACCCTCGCCAGCATGGCCTTGCCCTCAATCTCGGCCAACAGCTTGTTGGTGACGCCCATGCGCCGGGACTGGCCCGCGGCCAGGACCAGGGCGGCTATGCGCGGGGCTTTCGGCGCGATCGGGGCCACATCCCCCGCCCGCAATTGCGGCCGTGACGGGATCTCCTTCAACAGGCCGCCCACGCCCATGGCGGTAATTTCGTCCGAGCCCACAGGCCGGTCCGCCAACAGGCGCTGCAGCACCCAATCGAGACCATTCAGCTTAGGTGAGCGGGCACAGCCCGGCAGGCCGATCACCGCCGTTGCGCCATTCTGGGCCAGCAATAACAGATTGCCCGGATCCACCGGCATGCCAAAATGCCGTATCTCGCCTCCCGCGGCGACAATCCCGGCGGGGACCTCGTCCCTGCGGTCGGTGATAGCCGAGGCGCCAAAGATCAGGATCGGCTCCAACCCCTGGGCTAATTGCGCCCGCACCGCCGCTGCGATGTCGTCGGCCCGGTGGGCACAACGTTGCTCATCCACCAGGGCAGAGCCGAGGCGTTCCAGGCGTTCCCGCAGCACGGCGGAGGTTTTGTCCAACACGCTGGCCTTGGTGGCGGACAAGGTGGTCATGATCAGGCCGGCCCGGTGGGCGCGGTAGGGTGCGATGTGCAGCAATGATCCGGGATCAGAGGCGACGGCGATGGCCTGATCCACCGCTGCGCGGGGTGCCGCGAAGGGAATGATCTTGATGGTCGCCAGCATCTGTCCTGCCTCGACCGCCTCGTCCGGGGCCAGGGTGGCGATGGTGATGGCTTCGTGAATGCGGTTTATCTGATCGACCCGGCCGCGATCCAAGGCCAGGATGCCGGCGCCATCGGCATACAGATTGCAGCGCCCCGTGAAGGCCTGCTGCAACCGGGCACCCGGCCCCTGGCAAGCCTTGGCGATGGCATTGGCTGCAGTATCTTCGTCCACGTCGTCAGGCTCCAGACGGGCGGCGATGACCTCCGCCACGCCGGCCTTGGCCAGGGCCGCCACATCATCGGCGGATAGCGAACGGCCTTTTTTCATGCTCACGACGCCCACGCTGACCGAATGGGCCAGGATGGAGCCTATGGCCTGGGCCAGCGGCGTGGGGCCAAAGATCATTCGGCCGCAGCCCCGTAGGCGGCATTGACCGGGCGCCGCAGGGCCTCCGTGATCTGGCCCATGATCGAGACAGCGATTTCCGCCGGCGACTTGGCCCCGATATCCAGTCCCACGGGGCCATGTATACGGGCGACATCAGCCTCACCAAAGCCCTCGGCGGCCAGGCGTTCCAGGCGTTTGCCATGGGTGCGGTTGGAGCCCAGGCAGCCGATATAGAAAGCGTCGGAGCGCAGCACCTTGACCAGCGCCGGATCATCCAGCTTCGGATCATGGGTCAGGGTGACAATGGCCGTGCGCCGGTCGGGCGCAAAGGTGGCCACGCCGTCATCGGGCCAGGCGTCGATCAATGTAATGCCGGGGAAACGATCGGCCGAGGCAAATTCCCGGCGCGGATCGACAATGGCCACATCATAGCCGGCCAGCAGCGCCATTTGGGACAGCGGTTGGGCGATATGCACCGCGCCCACAATCAGCATGCGCAGGGGTGAATTATAAACATGCAGAAAAATCTTACAGCGGTCCCCGGTCTCCACAATGCCGCTCTTATCGGCCAGCATGACCCGGCGCGCGGCCTTCAACAGCTCCGCGTCACCCCCCTGACCTTCATCCGGATAAAGCAACTGCCCGGCGCCCGTCGCCAGGTTCGTGGCCAGAACGACCTGGCGTTTGGCCGCCCGGTCGGCCAGCAATTGGTCAAGCAGATCCGTTTTCATTGCAGCCTTACTCCACCGGCTCGATAAAGACTTCGCATTTGCCGCCACAGGCCAGGCCCACCTGCCAGGCGGTTTCATCCGAGATACCATAATCGATTAGTCGGGTCTGGCC
>CAUZBE010000412.1:0-3511 GCA_963577885.1 Alphaproteobacteria bacterium | reverse complement strand
ATCAACGGGTTGATACCGGGTCGCTCAACCGCTGGCTCGAAGGAATGACGGCAAGCCATCCGCCGCCGGTGGTCAAGAGCCGGCGCTTCAAGCTGCGCTACATGACCCAGGCCAAGGCGCGGCCACCGACCTTCATCCTATTCACCAGCCGCAAGGACGGTTTGCCGGAAAGCTATTTACGCTACCTCACCGGCGGCTTGCGCGTAGCCTTCGGATTGGATGCCGTACCGATCCGCATCCACCTGCGCGCCGGCAACAATCCTTACGCGAAGGATAAGAAATAGCCTCCCCTAGCCGCAAGCCTCGACCGCGCGTATGGCCATGACCTTGACCAAATTAGCCCGATATTCGGCACTCGCGTGAATGTCCGAATTCAGACCGTCCGCCGGGATTGTTACGCCATCCAGCGCGGAAGGGGAAAAGTCGTTGCCAAGCGCTTCCTCCAACACTTCAGCCCGGTGGGCATGGGAAGAAGCACCCGTAACGGCAACCCGTACCCCGTCAGGAGTTTGCGCAACGAAAACGCCGACCAGAGCAAAGCGGGACGCCGGTTGCTTAAACTTCTTGTAGGCTGCTTTCGACGGTTGCGGAAATGAAACCGAGGTAATCATCTCGCCCTCTTCCAGGGCAGTTTCAAACAGGCCAACAATGAAGTCGTCTGCAGCGATCTGACGTTTGTCAGTCGTGATGGTCGCTCCCAACGCCAAAATTGCCGCCGGGTAATCCGCCGCCGGGTCATTATTAGCCAGCGACCCACCAAGGGTTCCCGAATTGCGGACCTGTCGATCACCGATGACGCCTGCAAGGGACGCAAGTGCCGGAATGGCACCCTGAACATCGGCCGATGAGGCGACTTCCGCATGGGTCGTCATCGCGCCAATAGTTACTGCCCCCCCCTTAACCTGAATGCCCTTGAGATCGGCAATTCCTCCAAGGTCAACCAGATCCGAGGGTGCCGCCAGACCTAGTTTCATGACCGCGAGCAAGGTTTGGCCACCGGCCAGAAACTTGCCATCATCAGCCCCGCTGATCGCAGCGGCCGCATCGGTGACGCTGCCAGGACGGTGATATTCGAAAGAGTTCATACTGCGGTCCTCCTTATTCAGCAGCCTGGCAAGCTTGCCAGACTTTTTCCGGGGTTGCGGGCATTTCGATGTGGGCAACGCCGCAAGCGTCTGTAATCGCGTTGATGACAGCGGGTGGGGCGGCAATCGCGCCGGCTTCGCCGCAACCTTTGGCGCCGAGCGGATTCAACGGAGACGGCGTTGACGTGGTTCCAACATCAAAGGACGGCAGGTCATCGGCGCGCGGCATGGTGTAATCCATGTACGACCCTGTAACCAACTGACCATTTTCGTCGTATTTGGCGGCTTCAAGCATGGCCTGGCCAACTCCCTGACCTATACCTCCGTGAATTTGACCCTCCACAATCATCGGATTGATGATCGTGCCAAAATCATCCACCGCCGTGTAGCGTACGATGTCAGTCTCGCCCGTGGCCGGGTCTACTTCCACTTCGCAAATGTGAACGCCAGCCGGAAATGAGAAATTAACCGGGTCGTAGAAGGCCTGTTCATGCAGTCCAGGCTCCAGCCCCTCGGGGTAATTGTGCGGCACATAAGCCGTAAAGGCCACTTCACCGATCGTCAAAGACTTGTTGGTGTTCTTCACGGTGAAAATACCGTCAGCGAATTCGACGTCCTCTTCCGCTGCTTCGAGGCTATGGGCCGCAATGATCTTGCCCTTGGCGACGATCTTATCCGCCGCTTTCACAATAGCTGAACCGCCAACGACGAGTGACCTTGAGCCATAGGTGCCCATGCCAAACGGTCCCTTGTCGGTATCTCCTTCGACGACCTCGATATTTTCCATGGGAACACCGAGTTGCTCGGAGACGACCTGAGCAAATGTGGTTTGATGGCTCTGGCCCTGGCTGTGGGTTCCAGTCATGACCGTGACATTGCCGGTGGCGTTAAAGCGGATATCGGCGGATTCGTACAGTCCAACGCCGCCGCCAAGAGCGCCCACTGCCGCCGATGGCGCGATTCCACAGGCCTCGATATAGGACGAATACCCCAGACCCCGACGTTTGCCATTGGCTTCGCTTTCCTTCCGGCGCGCATCAAAACCAGCCACATCGGCCATTTCACAGGCCTTGTCCAGGCTCGCTCCGTAATCACCAATGTCGTACTGATGCACGACGGGGGTTTGGTAGGGGAAGGCATCCGGCTGGATATAGTTTCTGCGACGCAGTTCCGCCGGATCGATCTTCAATTCCCGGGCAGCCGTTTCGACCGCGCGTTCCAGCAGATATGTGGCTTCCGGACGACCGGCGCCGCGCAAGGCATCAACGGGCGCTGTATTGGTAAACACACCTTGAACATCACAATAGATTGCGGGAGTGGTATAATTTCCGGCCAGCAACGTCGCGTAAAGGTAGGTCGGAACAGCCGTGGCGAACGTCGAGAGATAGGCGCCAAGGTTGGCTTTGGTGTTGACCCGAAGCCCTAAGAACTTGCCGTCGGCATCCAGGGCCAGTTCGGCCTTGGAAACATGATCACGGCCGTGGGCATCCGAAAGGAAGCTTTCTGAACGCTGTGCCGTCCATTTTATCGGGCGCCCTATCTTGCGCGTCGCCCAGGTGCAGACAACCTCTTCGGCATAGATAAATATCTTTGACCCAAATCCACCGCCAACATCGGGCGCGATGACCCTCAGTTTGTGCTCTGGCGCCACCTGATTAAAGGCCGATATGACCAGACGATGCAAATGCGGGTTTTGCGAGGTGACATACAGCGTCCAGTCACCGGTTCCCTTGTTGAATTCCGCCAGACAGGCCCGGGGCTCGACGGCGTTCGGGATGAGGCGATTGTTGATGACCTCGATGGTCGTGACATGGGCGGCATCGGCGAAGGCCGCATCGGTTGCTTCCGCGTCGCCAATTTCCCAATCATAACAAAGATTCGCGGGCGCCTCGTCATGGATTTGGATGGTGTTATCTTGGGCGGTCGCTGTGCCGACAACCGCGGTCAAAACCTCATAATCAACTTCAACGGCTTCTGCGCCATCATCGGCCTCAGCCTTGGTGTCGGCGATCACAACGGCGACATGGTCGCCGACGTAGTTGACCTTGCCGACTGCAAGAGCATGGTGGGGAGGTGAATTATGGGCTTCGACGCCGTGTTTGCCGGCAATATTCCAACCGCAGATCAGCGGCCCGATGCCATCGGCGACCAGCTCTTCGCCTGTCAATACGGCGAGGACTCCCGGCATCGCCGCGGCCGCAGAGGTATTGATGCCTTTGATCTTGGCATGAGCGTGAGGTGAGCGGACAAACGACGCGTATGATTGTCCGCGGAGATTGATATCGTCGACAAAGTTGCCTGCTCCTGTTAAGAAGCGTTGGTCTTCGGTGCGCTTTACCGCAGCGCCAATTCCTGTTTCAGACATTCCGTCATCCTCCCATCCGTGAAGCGCCGTCTTGGATCGCTTTGACAATGTTGTGATAGCC
>CAUZBE010000411.1:0-3511 GCA_963577885.1 Alphaproteobacteria bacterium | reverse complement strand
TGTTCCCTGAATACCTCCCCCCTGATGGAGTCGACCGAGGCCCTGCGCCGGGCCATACGCGAGGGCGTCGATGTGATCGTGCTGCAAAAATTTGGCGAGCAGGAACAAAAGGGCCAGGGCCTGAATGATGAGATATTCGCGGCCATCGTCGAGGAAATTCCCCTGTTGATCGCCGTGCCTACATTCGCCCCTGAACTCTGGCAGGAACGCAGCGGTGCGCTGGGCGATACCCTACCCTATGACCTCGATGCATTCCACCACTGGTGGGCCAGGGTGCAGCATGGCTAAGCGGGAGGGCCGGCGCGGGATGCCGTCACGGCAGTTGATCAGGGAAAGCGCCGACCCGGCCCGCTTTCGCGTTAATCGGCGGATCTATACCGACCCGGATATTTTTACCCGCGAACTTCGCCATATTTTTGAACGCACCTGGGTCTACTTGTGCCACGAAAGCCAGGTCCCCGGCCACGGCGACTATTACGCGACCTATATTGGCGCCCAACCGGTCTTTGTCATCCGCCAGCGCGATGACGGCATCGGTGCCTTCATCAACGCCTGTGCCCATCGTGGCGCCGTGTTGACGCCGCGCCGGCGGGGCAGGGCCCGCACCCTGGTCTGCCGGTTTCACGGCTGGTGCTACAATACCGAGGGCGACTGCATCCGCATCAAGGACGAGAACGAGGGTTGGCCCGACGGTATCGACAAAGCTGGCTATGGCCTGACGCCAGTGGCCCGCGTGGCCAATTATCGCGGCTTTATCTTTGGCTGCCTGGATCCCGATATTGGCGAATTATCCGGCGATCTGGGCGCGGCCCGGCCCTTCATCGATCTGCTCAGCGATCAATCCCCAGATGGGCTGGAAGTGGTGCCCGGCCAGCAGACCTACATCATCCGCGGCAATTGGAAGATGCAGGCCGAGAATGGCGTCGACGGTTATCACGTCACCACGGTGCACCGGGTGTTCGGCCAAGCCATGGCCCAGCGGGAGGCCCTGGGCGACAATACCGGTAAACGGTCCACCGAGGCTGGGCGCATCCTGGGCGAAGTCGACGGCGGCTGCTATGATTTAGGTCAAGGCCACAACATGGTCTGGGCCGGACGGTCCAATCCGGAGGTCGCGCCCCTATTCGAGGCCGAGGCACGTTTGCTACGGGAATTTGGCCCCGAAAAGGTTGATTGGATGCTGCGCCGGGGCCGCAATTTATTCCTGTTTCCCAATGTGCTGCTGATGGATCAATCCTCCACCCAGATCCGGGTGTTTCGCCCCCTGTCACCGGACCGGACCGAGGTGCGGGTCTATTGCATCGCGCCCAAGGGAGAGAGCCGGGAGGCGAGGGTGGCCCGCCTGCGCAAGTTTGAAGATTTCTTCATGGTCACCGGCATGGCCACGCCGGACGATTTGGCCGCCCTCGAAGACTGCCAGATCGGTGCGCGGGGCACCCAGGCCCGTTGGAGCGACATGGAGCGGGGTATGTCCATGATGACCCATGGGCCGGACGACCTGGCCCGGGGGATCGATGCCGAGGTGGTCAGCAGCGCCGGCAGCTGGGATCATGAAACGCTCTACCATGGTTATTTCCGCCGGTGGGCCGCCCTGATGGATGGTCATGGAGACTAAGCTGTACGAACAGGTCCGCGATCTGTTGTATCTGGAGGCCGACTTGCTGGACCGCCAACGCTGGGACGAGTGGCTGGCGTTGTATACGGATGATTGCGTCTATTGGGTGCCTGCCTGGCTATCCGAGGATGAATTGGGCGACGATCCGGAGATGCAGATCAACATGATCTATATCGTCGGCAAACCAGGGCTGGCGGCGCGTCTGCTCCGCATATCATCTGGCCAGGCCTATGCCGAGGCGCCCTTGTCGCGAACTTCGCATCTGGTAGATACGGTGCGTCTGTTGGACAGCGATGATGAAATTGTCTCGGCCTCGGCGAAGTGGATGACCCTGTCCACGGATGCCCGCATGGGCAAGCAAATCCGTGGCGGTTGGTACGAGTATGCGTTATGCCGGGACGGGGAGGGCCTGCGCATCGCACGCAAGAAGATCGTCTTGCTGGAAGACGTGATCGACGGCGCCATCGATATTTATCAAATATAACATTAATAAAATTACATAACACTTTGAAAAAAATATATTAATATAAATTTACCTGCCTTGGGGTATCCATACTCGAGGTATCACCAAAGGCCGGTGGGTCAGTTCAATTTGGCATTGAAGGCGATGCAAATGCGCACGCCCGGGCCCTTGAACGGGGCTACCGAGTGTTCGTAATAGCTCGGGAAAATGACCATATCGCCCGCGTTGGGATTAATGGCATGGGCCGAGTACTGGTTCGGCAGCCGCATGGTGTCCGCCCGCGGGCGCGGATCAACAAACGAGATACAGCCGTGTGGCTGCCCGGTCGTGCTGTTCTGCATGGCCTTTGGCATGGTGATGTAATAGACCCCGGAAATATTGGCGTCGGGATGCATGTGCTGATGATTGTAATCGCCTTCCCGCATGATCAGGCACCAACCCCATAAACGCAGTTTCACCCCTTCGGGGGGAGCGGCGCATTCGTTGTCGATCAGCGCCCCAAGGTAGGTGTAGAGGGCCGCGGTGATCATTTCCCGCAATTCGGCGATGGCATCGTTATGTGCCGATAGTAATTTGGTGTCGCTGTGGAAGCCGCCGAGGTTCGATGTGCCGACCCGTTTGTTCTTCTCCTGCTTCTCCAGTCCAAGCAGGAAGCTGCGCAACCTGTCATGCAGATCGGCCGTATCGCTGTGCTGGCGGCGCATGAAGGTGGTCGGAAAATGATTGACGACCTCGTCCTCGAAAGCGGGTTTTTCGTTCATGTTTCCATGGTCCCATAATTCTAATCACGCAGAATATGCGCCAGCGGCGGAAATAATCAACCGGTGCATGACCGCCCTCTGGGGGCTATATAGGCGCCTCTCAATGGCGGCGGGCGGCAACGATGAGGACTTCGATGGTACTTTCGCCCAGAGCCTTGAAGGCTTCCAGGCGGTGCAGCCCCTCGATCAGGACGTAGCGGTTGTTGCCTCGGCGGACCTGTATTGGCATCTTCTGGCCGTCTTCCAGGATGCTTTCGGCCAGGGTTTCGACCTTGTCCGGGTCTAAAGTGCTCAGCCGCTTGGAGGGTACATAGATTTCAGCGATCTTGATTACAGTGCTTTCCATCATCGCCTCATCATGGGTTATTTGGTTGGTTCGCAGAGCGTATCAGGTTCTGTTACGTTCGTCCCTACCTTCAATCGGGGCTTTGGGCATTGGAAATGGCGAGAACAGCGAATTGGAGGTGCCGTAATGGCTGGCCAGGTAAAAATTGAAATTGACCAAGGCGTTGCCCTTCTGAGCCTGAACAATCCGCCGTTAAACTTGGCTACGTTGGAGTCGACCCGCAGCTTGAACGGCGCGCTTGATGAATTGGCGGCCGACCGGGAAGTCCTAGTTCTTGTCGTCCGGGGCGCGGGCGAGAGGGCCTTCAGCGCCGGTTCGGATATTAG
>CAUZBE010000410.1:0-3529 GCA_963577885.1 Alphaproteobacteria bacterium | reverse complement strand
GTAGGAAATGCCCCGAACCTATCCTTGCGGCAGGTTTGAGGACATTAGATTGCTGTGCGCTTCATTGATAGATTTGAAACGTTCTTCGGCCCGTTTATCACCTCCATTCGCATCGGGGTGAAAACGTTTTACCAGTTGCTTATAACGCATTTTGATGTCTTGCAAGGTCGCCATTTCATCCAGATCCAATTGGGCTAGGTCGCGGCGCTGATCGCGGGTCCATCTGGGACGCGGATTTGCCGTTACAGGCTGGCCGGCGTTGCCATCAAATATTCCATGATGATCCTTCACCCGGTCTTCCATCCAGGCCTTGTAACCGCGCTCGCCCAACTTCCAGGTGGGGCGGTGACCGGTTACCGCTTCGGTCTGGAACTTCTCAATCTCATCTTGGTTCATGCCGGTGAAATAATCCCAGCTCCGATTATAGGCGCTGACGTGCTCCAGGCAGAACCAATAGAATTCCTCCAGACTGGTTTTAGATTTTGGCGCGCGATGTTCCGCGGCCTGAACACAGCCGGCAAAGTCGCATTTGCGCCCTGGCGTCCCTGTCGGCTCGTCCACCTGGGTTTTCGCCACCGGTATGTCATTCTTGGTTCTTGCCACGAAAGTAGTATGCTGGCATCGGGTACGGCTTTCAATAGTTCGTGCGCAAGAGATGCCAAACGCGGTCGTCAACACGCGACGCCAAACTTGGCCGGGGAGCATAATTGTTAATTATTCATTGTTGAAGATTAGGAGCAAGCGCAATGTCGATGGCCGCTACGATCGAGCATAAACTGAATATGGCTCTCGCTCCGGTTCGGCTCGAAGTAGAGGACCAATCGCACCAGCATGCCGGTCATGCGGGCGCGCGCGCGGGCGGGGAAAGCCATTTTGCCGTCCTGGTAGTGGCCGATATTTTTGCCGACATCAGCCGTCTGGCCCGGCAGCGTCTAGTCAACGAGGCCCTGCGGGAGGAATTGGCGGGATCAATCCATGCCCTATCCATACGGGCTATGACACCGGAAGAAGCAGACAAATATATTTAGCAGGCTTCTTTTGCCGCGGTACATTTCGTATCAAATCACGGCTGATTGGAGCTAACCCGCGGCGGGCGGATGCGCACAGTGGTGACCTGGTTGCGCAGCCGGCGCACCACCTCGAAAGTGAAGCCGTTGTGGGTGAAGCGTTCGCCCACATCGGGGAGGCGGCGGGCCAAATGGATAACCAGGCCGGCGATCGTGGCGGCGTCGTCTTCGGGCAGTTCCCATTCAAAATCGCGGTTCAAGTCTCGCACGGTGACCAGGCCGTCGATCATATAGCTGCCGCCCGGCTCGCGCCGCACGGCGGCGGCGCGGGTGACGTCATGTTCATCGCTGATGTCACCGACAATTTCTTCCAGAATGTCTTCCAGGGTGACCAGGCCCATCACGGCGCCATATTCATCCACCACCAGCGCGAAATGTTCCCGCCGGGCGCGGAAGGCGTTCAGCTGCTCGATCAGCGTGGTGGTATCGGGCACGAACCAGGGTTCCCGCCATAGGCTTTGCAAGGCCGGGGCGGCGCTGGCTTCGCGTTGCGGCGTGCTTATGGTCCGCAGCAGATCCTTGGCGTGCAGCACGCCGACGATATTGTCCACATCATTCTGCCACAGGGGCACGCGACTGTATGGACTGGCCAGCAGCGCCTCGGCAATTTCCTGCACCGGCTGATCTGCATCTAGCATGATCATGTTCTTGCGGTGCACCATGATGTCCGAAACTTCTACGTCCGACAGATCAAGAATGCCATCCAGCATGTCACGATCACTTTTAATCATGGCGCCGTCGCGGGCATGCAGGTCCAGGGCGCCGCGTAATTCTTCCGAGGCATCGGCGATCTCTTCCTCGCCACGCATGCGGACCCCGAATAGGGCGAGGAAAAGGACAACAATTTTCTGGACCAGATCAACCATCGGCCCCAGAATCGAGACAATGGGGCTAATAATCGACGCGGCGGCCAGGGCGGTGCGGTCGGGCCGGTTCAGGGCATAGGTTTTCGGCAGCACCTCGGCGAAGATGACGACCAGAGCGGTCATGATTGCCGTGGCATAGGCCACGCCAGGTTTGCCGAACAACGAGATCAATACGGATGTCGCCAGGGCGGAGGCCAGGATATTGACCAGATTATTGCCTAACAGCACGGCGCCGATCAGGCGCTCGTGTTGGGCCAACAGGCGATTGACCCGAGTGGCGCGGCGCACCCCGCGCCGCTCTAATTGATGCATGCGGGCCCGCGAGACGCCGGTCAGGGCCGTTTCCGTGCCGGAAAAAAGGGCCGATAGCACCAGCAGCATCAGCACGCCTAGTATGGAAAACAATAACTCACCATCCATGGCGCAGTTTCCCCTTATCCACCGGTCGCCGGCCCTAATGCGGCTTGCAGCATTTCCGTCACCGTGCTCTCGGCCACGTCGTTAGTGACAAAAGCCTGTCCAATGCCACGCGCCAGCACGAACGTCAGACGGCCGTCGGTGACTTTCTTATCCTGGCGCATATGATTGAGCATGACCGCTGCCGTCAGCCCCCGCAGGCCAATCTGTGCCGCCTGTGTCGGCAATCCCACGGCCGTAAGGTGGCGCAGAACCCGCTCGGTCTCCTGGCTAGGGCACAGGCCCAAGTGGGTTGAAAGGGTAAATGCCATGCCCAGGCCCACCGATACTGCCTCGCCATGCAGCACGCGGCCGTCATATCCAGCTTCCGCTTCTAGGGCATGGGCAAAGGTGTGGCCTAAGTTCAGCAGGGCCCTCTCGCCGATCTCCCTCTCGTCGCGGGCGACGACCGCCGCCTTGGCCCGGCAGGATACGGCCACCGCATGGCGAAGGGCCCCGGGCACGCCCGCCAAAAGTTCAGTGCCGTGTTCCTCCAACCATTGAAAAAACGCGAAATCGTTTATCAGACCGTATTTGACAACCTCGCCATAGCCGGCCCGCAACTCGCGTTTTGGCAGACTGGTCAGGGCAGCGATGTCGGCCAACACTAGGCGGGGTTGGTAAAACGCCCCAATCAGATTTTTACCCTGGGCTACGTTGATCGCTGTCTTGCCCCCGACCGAGCTGTCAACCTGAGCCAAAAGGGTCGTCGGCAATTGTATGAAATTAACGCCGCGGCGCAAAATGGCGGCGGCGAATCCCGCCAAATCACCGACCACTCCGCCACCCAGGGCCAGGATTGTATCGCGCCGTTCAATCCGCAGATCCAACAGGCGATCTAATATCGACTGCAACTGTGCAAAATTCTTGCTGCCTTCACCGGCAGGGACGATGATCGCGTCGTTCTGAATGCCTGATCTGTTCAGCGATTCTTGCAACGGCGCTAAATGCAGCCCAGCCACGGTCTCGTCGCTGAGAATAACGACCCTTGGCCGGGTCAGCACGGTTGTCAAATATGGTCCTGCCCCGGGCAACAGGCCTTCACCGATGATGATGTCATAGGCGCGGTCGGCCAGTTCGACCCGTACCGCAATCTCGTCTTTCTTGTCGTCCTGCCGGCCCACCATCAATCCCCGTTTT
>CAUZBE010000409.1:0-3545 GCA_963577885.1 Alphaproteobacteria bacterium | reverse complement strand
AGGGGCTGATCCGCCTCGGGGCTGCAAAATCTGGCGAAATACCATGACGAATCAACGAAGGTATCGAAGGTATCGGTTTCCCGCCGGGCCGGCTTGCCACAGGCCGGGCAGTCCACCACGCCCCAGCTGGGATGGCGGTCCAGTGGATTGCCGGGGCGATCGAATGTTACATCCTCGGGTAATGTGATCGGTAGGTCGGCTTCGGCCACCGGCACCACGCCACAACTTTCACAGTGGACAACGGGAATGGGGCAACCCCAATAGCGCTGCCGGGACACGCCCCAGTCACGTAGGCGGCACATGATCTCCCGCGTTCCGAAGTTGCCCGCCTCGGCCCGCCTCGTGATCTCCCCTTTCGCATCTTCTATGCTCATGCCGTCCAGGAATTGCGAATTCGCCAGCCGGCCAGATCCCACATAGGCCTCGGTGCCAACCAAAAAGTTGGCCGTGTCCGTGTCCGCCGGGACCACGACTGGCAGTACATTCAGACCGTATTTTCGGGCAAAATCTAAATCCCGTTGATCATGGGCCGGACAGCCGAAAATAGCGCCCGTGCCATAGTCGATGAGTACGAAATTCGCGATATAGACCGGCAGTTCAACATCTGGCAGGAACGGATGCTGGGCCCGCAGGCCGGTATCGAAACCCAGTTTTTCCGCCTTTTCAACGGCTTCTTCGGAAGTTCCCTGGCGCCGGCATTCGGCAACGAAGGCGGCAACCTCCGGGTTCCCGGCGGCTAATTCAGCGGTCCAGGGATGATCCGGTGACAATGCCAGAAAGGAGGCGCCAAAGATAGTATCCGGCCGGGTGGTGAAAACCTCGATCGCGGCATCCCGTTGCTTGACGGCAAAGCGTAATCTGGCGCCTTCGGAACGTCCGATCCAGTTCGCCTGCATCAAACGGACTTTTTCCGGCCAACGTTCCAGATCGCCCAAGGCTTCCAGCAATTCATCTTGAAATGCGGTAATGCGGAAAAACCATTGCGATAATTGCCGCCGTTCCACCGGTTCGCCGGAGCGCCAGCCGCGGCCGTCAATGACCTGTTCGTTAGCCAGGACGGTATTTTCGGCCGGATCCCAATTGACCCAGGATTCGCGGCGATAGGCTAAATCAGCCTTTAACAGATCCAGGAATAATTTCTGCTGATGGCGATAATAATCCACATCACAAGTCGCGAATTCCCGCGACCAATCCAAGGAAAGCCCCATGGACTGTAATTGCGTCCGCATGTTGGCGATATTCTCGTAGGTCCACTTGGCGGGATGGATCTGTTTTTCCAGGGCGGCATTTTCCGCCGGCAGCCCGAAGGCATCCCAGCCCATGGGATGTAGGACGTTGAAGCCACGGGCCCGTTTGTAGCGCGCCACCACATCGCCCATGGCATAATTGCGCACATGGCCCATGTGGATGCGGCCCGAGGGGTAGGGAAACATTTCCAAAACATAATATTTTGGCTTATCCGGGTCTTCCGCGGCCTGAAAGGTCTGGGCTGCCGTCCAGGCAGCCTGCCATTTCGCCTCGGTAGATTTGGCATTATAGCGCGCCATGAACTTTATTCTCCACGGCCGCTCCAACCGCGGAGGAGCCAATCATTTGCCCAATCATTTGTATGTATCCGGTGCCGCCGGCCCCGGCCGGGTCCCGTCCCCTATTCCCCCAGGGTATCCAGGCGCAATTGCCGGGCCCGAACCAAAATAGCGTTCTCCAGTTGTATCGCCGTATCGCCCGCGACTTCGGCACTCAACCATTGCTGTGGCCCGTCCCTGGCCTGTTTGAAAACCGCGACTTTGATGCCGTCGGCCCGCAGGCGACGGTCCAGAATGTAAACCGTCAGTTTGAACCGTTCATCCTGGCTATCGGGTGCGCTGTACCAATCAGTTATGATCACACCGCCGAACGGATCGGCGGAATTGAGCGGCATGAACGACAATGTATCCAGAGAGGCCCGCCAGAGAAAACTGTTGATGCCAATCCCGCCGCCGCTGCCGCCCGCCGTATCCGGTTTATTGCCGCCAAAAATACTCGGGGCATCGGATCCGAATATCGTCTCCTTTTTCCCAGTGGGGTTAGGATCGGCAGTGCGGCCTTCTCGGGTCGGGTAATTTTGCTCGGGGTCGGCAAGGGCACAGGCCGACAAAAGCAAGGCCACCAGCATGCAGGCACCCACGCGCTGCCAGACCCGTCCGAGATGCGGCGTCAATTTCATCTAAAACCACTCCAAAAACAACCAGCCACGCGTGGTTATATACACCGTTGCGGGCCCGCGCGGAATAATAACTAGAAAATTGTTATCTGTGGTTTAATTCCACCTTTCGGCATGCGGGCGTAATAGCTGGTTGATCTCTAATCCGGCGTCACGAATAGAGCCTTTATAAACGGGCGGCATATCGCGGTCGGCGGCCAGGCTCTGCGGTTTCCCGCCTAGCGCTTCACCATTGACGTCGCGCTATTTTTGCTTCATCCCCGGGTATTGGACCGGGGTCTGCGTCGGCCAGTTTTAATGTTTCGCTGGGGGCGGTTGCCTGGGCTATCAAGACAGCGCTATCCGCCTCGCCATCGCCAGAAAACAGGGCCAAAACATTGCCGCCGATATCCCCGCCATCAGCCGCTTCCACGACGGTATTGGCCAGTGCACCGAAAATCCCCAGGGGCCCCCGCCGTACAAGGCGCCGCCAGCCAGACGGGCGCCGGGGGAAATCTTGTCCCTGGTCATGGAGCGGTAAAATTCAGCGATCATCGGTAGATGCTGTAACGGGCTCCGAACATCCAGAAGACCGGAGAAAGTTATTCCGTCTGGACCGAATAGATAATTTTTTCGCCGCCACGTCTGGAGTTTTTGTGGCCGGGTCGCCATTCGCAGCTTCGGTGCGGCCGCCTTTCAGGACATTTGTCCCCAGCTCGATTTCAGCCCGACCGGGCATATAGTAATCGGGCACCGGAGAGAGGCGGTTTTGCAATATGCCGGATATGGTCATACTGATTACGCACGCAAGAAACGCGCCAACTGTAACCCGCGTTTTTTCAAATACTTCGCCAGATGCTGCGGGCGATATGGGCAATTGCTACCGGGCCGGATCGCGGCGCTGGGCAAAAGTGGCTGACCTGCCCCGCCAGCATCGCGGGGTCAAAGACACTTGATTCGTAAATGACAAAGCGCTATGGCGATAGCGTGGCTGATTATTGCAGGATCACGCGGACGGGAGCACCGTTGGCAGACTAACGCGCGGGTCACGCGCGCCGCGGGAGGGCGGGGCATTTGGCGAAGTCTCTACCAATATTCACCAGCCGGACGGATTTTCAGTTTCCAACCCCAAACTGCAACGCTATGGCGCCCCAACAAGGCCGAAAAGGCGTTGCCTATGTGGCCGCATCGGGCAATTTCCATCGTCAAGTGGTTCGCGGACAAACCGCGGTGATGCAGGAACTAGGCAACGTCAAGGTCCGAAATTTAAAGGTCGAACGGTGGCGGCAGTACCCCTACAAGGGCCGGTCTGTACTATTTCTGCTGCCCCCCCCCGGCCATTGGCGAGCATGTAGCCATCCGC
>CAUZBE010000408.1:0-3545 GCA_963577885.1 Alphaproteobacteria bacterium | reverse complement strand
CCTTCGCCAGGCTGGGTTTCGACTATGAACGCCTCAGCGCCATCAACCCCCGGGTGATCTTCGCCCAGATCAAGGGCTTCGCGTCGGATAGCCCGCATGCAAACTATCTCTCCTTCGACATGATAGCACAGGCGACAGGCGGCACCATGGCGATCAACGGCGAGGCCGGAGGCCCGCCGATCAGGCCGGGCTCCACCATCGGCGACACTGGAACCGGCATGCTGTGTGCCATGGGTATTCTGGGCGCGCTGTTTCAGCGCCATGCCACGGGGCGCGGCCAGCACATCCAGATCGCCATGCGCGACGCGATGTTGAACTATTGCCGCACGGCGATGAGCAAGCAGGTGCCCTTCGATACCCCGTTGCCACGGGCGGGCAACGAAATCGTCGGTTCCAGTCCCGGTGGCCTTTATCCGTGCAAGCCAGGCGGGGCGGACGACCATTGCTTTATTTTTGCCTCCCGGGCCAATGAAGAACATTGGCGCCGCCTGGCCCGGATTATCGGACGCGAGGATTTGATCGACGATCCTAACCTCCAGGACGCCTCGGCACGTTACGTGGCCCGGAATGTAGTTGACGGCGCGATTACGGAATGGACCATGCAGCACACCAAGGAAGAGGTGATGCAGGCGATCGCAGGGGCCGGCGTGCCCTGTGGCGCGGTCTTCAACACCCTCGAATTGATGCATGACCCGGACCTGCACGCCCGAGGCATCATGACCAAGATCGATCATCCCCAGCGTGGCGATGTCAACGTTGCGGGCTGGCCAATCAAGATGTCGGACAGTTATGTTCCGGTAAAATCCTCGCCACTGCTGGGCGCGGACAACGAAGCCATTTATGGCGAATGGCTCGGCTATTCCAAGGGCAAAGTCAGGGATATGCGCGAGCGCAAGGTTATCTAAATCAAAGCAACATGTAAATTTAGGGGATGAAAATGGCTAAGGTTACCGGCGCCACCTTGATGGCGAGGAGTCTGAAGCAACAGGGCGTGGAGTATATGTTCGGGATCGTCGGCTTTCCCGTGCAACCCATCGCCGCCGCCGCGCAAGAAGCGGGCATCAAATATATCGGCATGCGGAATGAACAATCGGCCTCCTACGCGGCCCAGGCGGCGGGCTATTTGACCGGACGGCCCGGCGCCTGCCTCACAGTATCAGGCCCCGGTGTCGTGCATGGCCTGGCGGGCCTGGCGAATGCACAACAGAATTGTTGGCCGATGATCATGATCGGCGGGGCTTCGCCGACCTATCAAAATGGCATGGGCGGTTTTCAGGAAGAGCGCCAGGTGCAAATCGCTTCGCCCTTCTGCAAGTTTGCCCATGCAGTCGAACATGTGCACCGGGTGCCGTTTTATGTGGAGCAGGCAGTCCGCCATTCCATTTATGGGCGTCCGGGGGCGGTTTATCTGGACATGCCCGATGATATCATCCAGGGCGAGGTGGACGCGGATAAAGTCCAGATGATGGCGACCATACCCGAGCCGCCGCGCATGCAGGCGGTCTCCGAAAATATCGAGGCGGCCCTGGATGCCATGGAATCCGCGGAACGGCCGCTGGTGATCGTCGGCAAGGGCATGGCCTGGAGCCGGGCCGAGGACGAGGTGCGCGCCTTCATTGAACGCACCCAGCTTCCCTTCCTGGCCTCGCCTATGGGCAAGGGCGTATTGGATGATAATCACCCCCTCTCGGTCGGTGCGGCGCGCAGCCATGCCTTGAAGGAGGCGGATGTCATCTTTTTGATGGGCGCGCGACTGAACTGGATCATGCATTACGGCCAGTCGCCGCGCTTTTCCAAGGATGTCCGCGTGGTGCAGCTGGATATCTCGCCGGAAGCCATCGGCAACAACGTGCCGACCGAGGTGGCGCTGGTCGGCGACGGCAAGACCATCGTCGGGCAACTCAACACGGCGCTGGAGAACCGCCAATGGTTCTATCCCTCGGGCACCGATTGGATGGCCGCGATCGCCGAAAAGGCCGAGGCCAACGCCAAGGCGATCCAGCCCATGATCGATGATAATTCCACCCCGACGAATTATTACCGGGCCCTGAAGGATATCAGCGCCTGGGCCACCGAGGATGCGGTGATTATCGGCGAAGGCGCCAACACCATGGATATCGGCCGCACCCAACTGCCCAACGCCTCGCCCCGACTGCGCCTAGATGCTGGCACCTATGGCACCATGGGCATTGGCATGGGTTTCGCCATTGCGGCCGCTGTGGTGCATCCCGAACGGCCGATCATTTCGGTCTCCGGCGACTCCGCCATCGGCTTTTCCGGCATGGAGATAGAGACCGCCTGCCGCCATAATCTACCGATTAAGATCGTGGTGCTGAACAACGGCGGCATCGGCAAGGGCATTACGGAATTCCCCACCGATGCACCCCTTCCCCCCGGTGTTCTGACTATCGGCGCGCGTTATGACCTGATGATGGAAGCCTTTGGCGGCAAGGGGTATTTTGTTGAGGACCCGGCCGACCTGGCCGGTGTCCTGGAGCAGGCCAAGGCGCACAATGGCCCGACCCTGGTCAATGTCCTCCTGCACCCGGAAGCAGGCCGCAAGCCCCAGCAGTTCGGCTGGTTGACGACCTGAGGCATACACTGAAACATCCGGCGCTGGCGGCTATTCCGGTACGATGATGGGCTCCAGCGCCGGTTTGCCCAGGACCATGTCCGAGGCTTTTTCGGCAATCATCATGGTGCCGGCGTTGAGATTGGCCGAGAGCATGGTTGGCATGATCGACGCATCGATCACGCGGAGCCTTTCCAGGCCGCGGACGCGAAGCTGATCGTCAACCACCGCCGTTGGGTCGGTCTCCGGTCCCATGCGGCAGGTGCCCATGACATGGAAGGTGGTATTGCCGTATTCCCGCGCCGCCTCCAGCAGTTCCGCGTCGCTCTGCACCTCATCGCCGGGGCTGACCTCGAAATCGAAATAGGGCTTCATGGCCGCGGTATTTATCAGCTGGCGGGCCAGCCGCATGGCACAGATCGTCACCCGGCGGTCCTCTTCATCGGCCAGATAATTCGGCTGGATCAGCGGTTTGTCGAACGGATCGGCGGTGCGCGCGCGGACCCAGCCGGTGCTTTCCGGGCGATGCTGCCAGCAGGCAACAGTGAAGCCCGGTTGATCGTCCAGCAGCCCATGTACCCCTTCTTTATAACTGGCCGGGGTGAAGATGAACTGCAGGTCGTTGCTCCGCGCGCCTGGGTCGGAATGCCAGAAACCATAGACCATGGAGGGGCTTAGATTGACGATACTCTTGGCGCCGATGACATATTTGATGGCCTCGCCCACCATATTGAGGCCGCGGGCGCGTTCGTTGATGGTTTCGGCGTTCTTTACCCGCACGGTGAAGCGGGGCGCGTAGTGGTCGCGCAGGTTCTCGCCAACGCCGGCCAGTTCATGACTCATCTCAATGCCAAGCGATTGCAACAGGCCTCCCGGGCCGATGCCAGATAGCTGCAACAACTGCGGCGAATTGATTGTGCCGCCGCTCAGGATTACTTCGCGGTTGGCCCGCACCTCCGTGATCTTGCCACCG
>CAUZBE010000407.1:2500-3546 GCA_963577885.1 Alphaproteobacteria bacterium | reverse complement strand
CTTAATCATGCTGTTCATTCTTGAATTTAGCTTAATGGGCTCTCAATATTCATCGGGTAGTTTGGCGGTTCAGTGACCGCTATATATTGCTCCAAGGCCGCTAACGGCGGGCCTGGCGGACGTCCGCCGCCCCTGTGGAACCGTGCGCTCTTGCGCACTGGTGTGAATAAGAAAAGCAAGATCCAATTCAATGTATATCGAAATGGATCTAGCGGCTTTCGGCCAGACGAGTTAGAGCGGGGGTCGCGGCAAATAGTTTTTTAGTACTGCCGTGGACGGCCTGAAAGCGTGCCAGTTCCACGCCTTTCAACTTGCGACCCGTGGGCAGGTTCAGGCGCAAGGGATTGATGCGCTTGCCATCGAATAGGATTTCGTAGTGCAGATGCGACCCCGTCGAGCGCCCGGTCGAGCCAACATAAGCCACGATCTGACCCTGTCGCACCCGGGCGCCCCGTTTGATGCCACGGTTAAAGGCCGACAAATGGGCATAAGCGGTCTTGTAGTGACCGTTGTGGCGGATGCGCAGATACTTGCCGTAGGCGCCGTTCCGGCCGGCGGCTTCAACCACGCCGCTGCCCGCCGCCATGATCGGGGTACCCTTCGGGGCGCTAAAATCGATGCCCTGGTGCATTTTGGCATAGCCCAGTATGGGATGCGTGCGCCGCCCGAAACCCGAGGTCAGGCGCGCCCCATCCACCGGCGTCTTCATTAATGCCTTGCGCACGCTGTGACCGGACTTATTGAAATAGTCAGCACCACCATCCTTTGTGGCAAAGCGGTAAAGCGGTAGATTGGTGTTTCGCACCCGCAACTTGGCGTACAGAATATCGCCATATTTGGCCAATTCGCCGTGCTCGCCATAATACGCTTCAAACAGCACTTCGAAACGGTCGCCGGGCTGGATGTCGCGCTGAAAATCTACGTCGAAGGAATATAGCCGGATTAGTTCGACGATCATGCGGGCCGGCATGCCGGCCCGCTCGGCTGCTAGGTAAAGCGAGTCATCGATCGTGGCGTCGGCCCGGAGCAGGCGCGTTTTTAGCGGC
>CAUZBE010000406.1:0-3551 GCA_963577885.1 Alphaproteobacteria bacterium | reverse complement strand
CGTGCGGTATCGTTTAAGAGGAAACCAAAATTGCGGTCGGAGGTTTCCGGAAAATCCAATGGTCTATATTCGACGCGTTGCTCGTTCATTTTACCGGCTACTATAATGGCAGGATGTTATGGCTAATTTTGTTGTCTAGCATACAGTAAGCCATATTAATGGAATCTTGCCAACAATCTCTTGCCCACGATTGGCAAAAAATAAGGAATTTAGAATGCCCCTAAAAAATGCCATTGATTTAAGCAGCCGCTGTATATTGTTAACCGGCGCCGCGGGCGGCATCGGCGCCGCCACGGCCCTGGCCTGCGCCGCCCTGGGTGTCAGAAAATTGGTGCTGGCGGACGCCGGTCCGATGGATGATTTGTGTGACGAATTGCGCGGCCACGGCGTCGATGTCAGCCAGTATCAATGTGATATCAGCCAACGCCAAGATAATGCGGACCTGGTTGCAGCCGCGGGAGATATTGATGCTGCCGTGGCCTGTGCCGGCATCTGTCCGCTCGAGGAAGACTGGCTTGACGATCCGGAATGGGACGAAGTCTTTCACCGGGTCATGGACGTCAACTTGTTGGGACCGATCCATCTGGTGCGCGAGTTGCTGCCGCGCATGACGACGCGGGGTGGCGGACAAATTGTCCTGATCGGCTCCATCGGCGGGCGCATGGGCGGAACATCGCCTATTGTGCAACCTCATTACATCGCCTCAAAAGGTGGCGTGCACGCCTTGATCTGGTGGCTGGCCCAGCGCGCCGCGCCGAAAGGGGTGTTGATCAATGGCATCGCGCCGGGGCCCATAGCCACCGCCATGACGTCCACCACCAATTATCCCAAGGACCGTTATCCCCTGGGCCGGATCGGCGAACCAGAAGAGATTGCCTGGCCCGCCGCTTTTCTGTGCTCTCCTGCTGCCTCCTATTTTTCCGGTTCCATACTCGACGTCAACGGAGGTTTGTTTGTAGGTTAGACAGCAAGGAAAACACTCAGGGGCCGCATATGAAAATTGGCAACAGGCATTATCGCACCATATGGCTTGGCGAAGACGGCTGGTCGGTGGTGGTTATTGATCAAACCCTGTTACCCCACGCCTTTGCGGTCAAACGCCTGACCACCATGGCCGATGCGGCGGCGGCGATTTCGACTATGGTGGTGCGCGGCGCGCCCTTGATCGGCGCCACGGCGGCCTACGGCATGGCTCTGGCGGCGCACGTGGATCCATCGGATGAAATCCTTGAAAGCGCCTACACAAGCCTACTGGCGACGCGGCCAACTGCGATCAATCTGCGCTGGGCCTTGGACGAAGTACGTGGGCGGGTATTGTCTGTGCCGCAGGATTTCCGGAGAGAGTTGGCCTATGGTCTGGCGGCCGAAATTTGCGATAACGATGTTGAGACCTGTCGAAATATAGGACGGCACGGCGGCGCTCTTATCAAGGAGGCCTATGCTCGAAGAGGAGAAGAGGGCTCGGTCAATGTGTTGACCCATTGTAATGCCGGCTGGCTGGCCACGGTGGACTGGGGCACGGCGCTGGCGCCGATTTATAGCGCCCATGATGCCGGCATCCCGGTGCATGTTTGGGTCGATGAAACTCGGCCCCGTAATCAGGGCGCCGCCCTGACCGCCTATGAACTGGGGAGCCATGGCGTGCCGTATACGGTTATTGTCGACAATGCGGGCGGTCATTTGATGCAGCAGGGCATGATTGACCTGTGCATCACCGGCACCGACCGCACCACGGCCCACGGCGATGTTTGCAACAAGATCGGCACCTACCTGAAGGCCCTGGCTGCGCATGACAATGGTATTCCTTTTTATGTAGGCCTGCCCCACAACACAATCGACTGGGCTCTGGGTGACGGAGTGGCCGAAATCCCTATCGAGCAGCGCGATGGCGCCGAAGTCTCCCATATTCATGGCGTCAGCGAGGCCGGGCAGTGGACCACCGTGCGTCTAGTTCCCGAAGGCGCGGCGGTCGGAAACTATGCTTTCGATGTCACGCCCGCCCGGTTGGTGACGGGGTTGATTACGGAACGGGGTGTCTGCCCGGCCAGCCGGGAGGGACTGTTAAGCCTTTACCCCGAACATGCCGCAAACGCGGCGCCTTGAGAATGGACAATCTTTGGTCCGACCGAGAGGCTCAAGTCTGCATTAAACGTTGCGATGGGGCGGGCATTGGCGAAGATCTAGCCCTGCGCCTCTATAGCGCCCGGCTCTTGGGTGGCGTACCGAATTTGGTCCTGCACGGCGGCGGCAACGCCTCGCTAAAGGCTGCTATCAGCGATCCCTTCGGCGATGAATTGGCGGTCATGTTCATCAAGGGCAGTGGTTCGGACATGGCCACGCTGGAGGCTGCCGGCATGCCGACGGTGCGCCTGGAACCTTTGCTTCGCCTACAAACCCTGACGGTTCTGGACGACCTGGCCATGGTCAATCTGCTGCGGGGCAATCGGCTAGATACCGGTGCGCCGGACCCGTCGGTGGAAACCCTTCTGCACGCTTTCTTGCCGCAGACCTATGTGGACCACACCCATGCCGCTGCCATTCTGGCGCTTTCGGATCAGTCCGACGGCGACGAAATCTGTGCCGAATTGTTTGGTGACCGGGCCGCCGTGGTGCCTTACACTATGTCCGGCCTGGGGCTGGCAAAGGCGGCGTCGGCGGTATACGCCGGGCAACCGAATTGCCGTGGCCTGATCCTGTCTAAGCATGGCCTGGTCAGTTTTGGCGCTACGGCGGCGGAGGCATATGCCGGCACTATTGATCTGGTCAATCTGGCGGAGCGTCACCTGAATTGGGGCCGTCGAAAGATTTTTGCCTCCATCGTTCTGCCGAAAGGGCGTCCCAGTGCTGGGCAAATAGGCCCCGTGCTGCGCGCCGCTCTGGCCCGTGCCGATGACGCCCTGCCAGGCGGCTACCGCCGGGTGGTGCTGGCCCATCGCGGAAATGACGATGTACTGAACTATGTCAATGGCCAGGAGCTGGTGCGTTATAGCCAGGCCGGCGTGGTGACACCAGATCATGCCATCCGAACCAAGGGGCTACCCCTTGTATTACCGCCGCCCGAGAGCAGAAATTTAGCCGCATTCGCGTCCAGGGCCGCCGACGCCACGGCGCAATATGCCGCAGATTATGCGGCCTATTTTGCCCGCCACAAGGGTCCCGATACGGTCATGCTGGATCCCCTGCCTAAGGTGATCCTCGTACCGGGCGTCGGTCTGTTCACGGCGGACCGAACTGCCCGTGACGCGGCCATGGTGGCCGACATTGCCGAAAACGCCATTGCCGTGATTAGCGCGGCCGAAAACCTGGGCCACTTCGCAAGTATTACCGAAAAAGATCTATTTGAAATCGAATACTGGTCCCTGGAACAGGCCAAACTGGTGCAAAAAAGAAAAGCACTCCTGTCTGGCCACGTTGTTGCCGTAACGGGTGGGGCCGGGGCCATTGGTGCTGCCACGGCCGCCGCCTTTGCCCGGGAGGGCGCGGCGGTGGCGGTTCTGGACTTGGATGGGGGTCGAGCGGCCGGCGTCGCGGCAAGGTTCGGTGGTTTAGGC
>CAUZBE010000405.1:0-3552 GCA_963577885.1 Alphaproteobacteria bacterium | reverse complement strand
CTGGCGCGCCTGCCCTCTCCCCTGCCGGTCCTGACGCGGCTGCGATATGGCCGGGTGGCTAAAGTTAATTCCGACTGACGTCCCGTCTACCTAACCCTTTGGCTGAACCAGGGTCCATTCCACGGTTTGGCGCAGCACCTTGCCCAGGGCCTTGTCGAAGGCCCGGATCACCTGTCGGATATTCTTGCCCTCGGCCAGCGTGGATGCTTCGATAGTCTTCGAGGCGACGATAGCGCGTTGGGGCAGCTTAACCAGCTTGGCGTTTAGGCGTACCCGGACCGTGGGAACGCCGCTTGGGTCGAAATATTCCGCCTGGAATTCCCGTAGATCCGTCTTCAAGTTATAATCGGAGCGCAGACCGATAGCCTTGCGTCCGACAGCAACAATGGCACCGCTGTTCTCAAAACTCTCCACCAGCAGCGTCTGAACCATGCGTGGCGCGCGTTCCGTCCAACGGGCGCCCGCGAAATATTTCAATTCCGTGGGTGTGGCGCGTAGCGCAATACGGTCAACGTTCAGGCCGCCAGAGGCGACCGGTTCCTCTACCACCAACTGCCATTGTGCCCGCGGCAACCCCGCGGCGAAGGTATTCTTCGGCGTCAAGGTATAAAGGTTCGGCGCCGGGCCGCCCAAATTCGGCAATAGCCTTTCACAGCCCGCCATGCCCAGTGCCAGGGGCAGCAAACAAAGCCAGGCCAGCCATCTATATCTCGATATATTCATCGCCATCACGACCGTCATCATTCCGCAACAAAGCCCCCCTGCTGATCACCAAACAGGAATTGCGCCGGATCACTTTCCAGATCCTCGATCAGGCGGGAGGCGGCCGCGACCAAGATCCGCGCCTCCTCCAGAAAGCGGGTCAATTCCAACAAGCCGTCATTGGAAAAAGCGGTCAATCCCAGGCGATTATCGGCCACCAAGGTTTGCAAATCCTTGCCGACCGCCTGAAACTGTTGGGAGGCAAGACGGAAATCCGCAAGGGTCTGGCGCGCATCCCCCTCCATCAAATTATCCATCGTGCTCAGCGTCCCCCGCGCCACGGCCAAGGTCGCATCGGCGCTTTCCAACACGCCGTTTAGCCGGCCCATCAATTCATTGCTGCGGGAGGTCATCTGCTGCAAATCGCCCAGCATTTGTTCCAGTTCCGGCCCGCGCCGGGCTAGACGGTCGCTCAAACTATCCACATTAGCGAGGATGTGGCCAAAGGCCTGGCGGTTATCATCGTTGACCAGCTTGGTCACCGCATTTATCAGAATTACAGCGCGATTGATCAATTCAGGCGCGCCGGCAAAGAAGGCCTGAATGGCCGAGCGTTCCGAACGAAGTAGGGGCAGTTCGCCATTCGGCCCCGGTTTCGGTGCCCCCGCCTTGGCCGTGCCGCCGCTCAATTGTACGAAGGCCACGCCGGTGATCCCCTGCAGCTCCAACTTCACTATTGTATCGGCCTGGACCGGGGTTTCGCGTTTGACCTCCAAGGTGACCTGCACCTTGGAGGGATCGTCCGGGGCAATTTCAATCATCGTCACCGTGCCGACCGGAATGCCGCTGTAACGCACATCGCCGCCAATAGACAGGCCCGAGACCGCTTCATCAAAGGTAACCCGGTAATAGGCGAATTCCTGGTCGATCTCGATCTTCGCCAACCACAAAACGAAGCCGAACAAGCCAAATACGACCGCCAACACGAAGGCCCCAATGACCACATGATTGGCCCTGGTTTCCATTTATTCGCCAACCTCTTCGACTTGTGGCTGCGCCGCCCGGGCCCGGGGGCCATGAAAATACGCCCGCAGCCAGGGATGTTCATGGCGCAGCATATCCGCCATGGTCCCGATGACCATAACACGCTTCTCGGCCAGCACCGCGATGCGGTCACAGATGGCATGCAGGCTGTCCAGGTCGTGAGTAACCATGAATACGGTCAGGCCCAGATTGACCTGCAAGCGCCGGATCAATTGATCGAAGTTGGCCGCGCCGATAGGGTCGAGGCCAGCCGTGGGTTCATCGAGAAAAATCAGGTCCGGGTCCAAGGCCAGACTGCGGGCCAGTCCGGCCCGCTTGCGCATGCCGCCGGAAAGTTCGGAGGGATATTTCGATCCGGCCTCGGGTGGCAGGCCGACCATGGCAATTTTCAGGGCCGCGATCTCGTCCCGCAGCCGGGCCGGCATGCCGAGATGCTCCTTCATGGGCACTTCGATATTTTGCGCCACGGTCAACGCAGAGAATAGGGCGCCATCCTGGAACAATACGCCCCAACGTTGTTCTGCCGCCAGGCGCTGGATAGGGGCAATTTTGGCCAAACCCTGGCCAAACACCTCGATCCGCCCGGCGGCCGGCCGGTTCAGGCCGATGATGGTGCGCAGCAGCACAGACTTGCCGGTACCCGAGCCGCCGACAATGCCCAGAATTTCACCCCGGCGCACGTCCAGATCCAGACCCTGGTGGATGGCCTGAGCGCCAAATTGGGTCTTCAGACCCCGTACCCGGATGATCGGTTCCACTGGATCAGCCATACCTAGACGCCCACGGCGGCAAAAAAGATTGAGAACATGGCGTCAACCACGATAACCAGGAAAATCCCCGTGACCACGGAACGGGTAGTCTGCTGGCCGACGCTTTCGGCGCTGCGGGTCACCCGCAGCCCCTCCAAACAGCCCACCATGGCGATCAGAAAGGCAAAAAATGGCGCCTTGATCATGCCCACCCAGAAGGACCAGGGGGACACCGCCCCCTGCAGCCTTTCGAGGAACAGGCTGGGGGAAATGTCCAGGCTGCCCCAACACATCAGCATGCCACCAAATAGACCCATTATGTCGGCGAAAAACACCAGCAGGGGCAGGGTGATGACCAGGGCCAGAACCCGGGGCAGGACCAATACTTCCATGGGGTCAAGGCCCAGGGTGCGCATGGCATCAACCTCCTCGTTCACCACCATGGAGCCGATCTCGGCCGTGAAGGCGCTGCCCGAGCGGCCGGCGACGACGATGGCGGTCAACAGAATGGCAATCTCGCGCAAGACCGAGACGGAGATCAGGTTGACCACGAATATTTCCGCCCCGAAGCGCTGTAATTGTGTTGCCCCCTGATAGGCCAGCACCACCCCGATCAGGAATGAGATCAGACCGACAATGGGCAGGGCGTTAAAGCCGACCTTTTCCATATGATAGATCAAGGGAACCAGACGCAGGCGGCCGGGATGACGCAGGCTGCCGGCCAGGGTCACCAACAACAGCCCCAGAAAAGCGATCTGCTGTTGTGCCTCCACCGTCACTTCGACCGTGCCACGGCCGATCCGGTCCAACACCGCCCAAAGGGCGGCGGGCCGCGGCGGCTCTATCTCGGCCGGTTGGTCGTTCGCCGCGACCTGTTCCAACATCGCCTCATAGGCCGGTGTCAGGCTGGCATAGTCGGCGCGGCCGCCACGGGCCTGGTATTCCTTGCGCGTGCGGTGCAACAGCCAGGCGCCGGCGGTATCCAGGCGTTCGACCTGGCCCAGATCCAGGATCACGGGCGCATCGGTTGCCGGGGCCAGACCACGCAATTGCTGAT
>CAUZBE010000404.1:0-3556 GCA_963577885.1 Alphaproteobacteria bacterium | reverse complement strand
AGGGCGCCCGCCAGGTCTGCGCCAAGATGCGATACGCAGGCATCGAAGCCCAGTTCGCCGGTCACGTAGGCGCATTTTTCGTCCTGGCCTGCAACGCCGACGACGCGGCAGCCGAGGATTTTAGCCATCTGTCCCACCACCTGGCCAACGCCGCCCGATGCGGCGGAAACCACCACGGTTTCACCAGCCTTAGGCTGGCATTGCACTACCAAGCCGGCATAGGCGGTAAGGCCCAGCATACCCAGCACGCCGACGGCGGTAGCGATAGGCGCCATCGTGGGGTCCAGTTTTCGCGGGATCATATAGGTGAAGTCGGAAATACCTGTCCCCGTCAGGCCATGGCTTTGCCAACCATTGGTGTTGAACAGTAAATCCCCTTCGTCATAACCCGGTAAATTGCTTTTCAGCACCTGACTGACCGTGCGGCCGTGGCAGACTTCGCCGGGTTTTTCCAGGCCCCGGCGCCGCCGGCCCCATTGATAGGGATCGAGGGAAAGATAAATGGTCCGGGAGAGCAATTGTCCCGGGCCGGGATCGGGCAACGGGATTTCCCGCCATTCGAAATCGTCGGCCACCGGCAGCCCCTCCGGCGGCATGCGGGCCAACAGCCATTGTTGCGCCATGGTCATCCCTTGTTCCTCTTTCAATTCTTCGCAATGCTCCACCTAGCGCGCCATCAGGTTCAGGGCAGCACGTCCGCCAGACGCTCCAGCTGTCCGCGGAATTTCTCTGTGGTGTTGTAGGCCACGCCACAGACCAGCCGATCCACGCCGAGGTTTCGATAGTGCGTGCACAATTTTCGGCTTTGCGCCCGGTCGGCCAGCGGCAACCGAGTATTCACGGTGATCTTTCCTGGTGGTCTATTCCGCGCCTCGGTTAGCTGGAGATACATTTCCAACCCAGCGGCAACGTCTTCAGGGGTCCGCGCCATGGGCAACCAGCCATCGCCATACTTTGCCGCCCGTTCGATGGCATGGGGCGCCCTGCCACCGATCAATATGGGCGGTTTCGGTGGCCGCGGCTTAAACAGAAAGGCCTGGCCATTCGCCTCAACCTTGTCCTGGGCAAAACAGGCGTTAAAAAATGCCAGGGTCTCGTCTGAAACGCGGCCGCGAGCATGGCGGCTCATGCCAAGGGCGCGAAATTCGGCATCCATCCAGCCGATCCCCACGCCAAGTACCAGTCGATTGCCGCTTAGCTCTTGTATGGTCGCGATCTGCTTGGCGGTTGGCAGCGCCGCCCGATAGGGCAGTATCAATACGCCGGAGCCAAGCATGACGCGGTCGGTTATCCCCGCCAGCCACGCCAGCGTCGTCAAGGTGTCGAGATAACGGCCGCTGCTGCCTTCCGCATCATCGGGCGGTATGGCGATGTGATCGGTGATCCATATTGACTCGAACGCCATATCTTCCGCCGCCCGCGCGCAGCCGGCGATCAGCTCGCGGGTCGATTGCGGGCCCATATTTCTGATCGTTACGCCAATATCCATTTGTATCCCAGTGTTCTAACGTTCCGCGATCCCCCAGGAGACCGCGTTTTGCAGCAGGCGGGTAAACACTTCGGTCTCCCAGACACCGCGGAATTCTATTGGCACGCTTCCTTCTGAATGGATGCTTGCATCCACGGTTGACTGGCTATTGGTACGGCCCGTGTGGCAGTGGCCCAAGCCTATGTACACAACCTCTCCCCGCCCGATTCCGCGAGCATAACCGAGAGTGCGTGTTATTCCATCCGCAAGTATCGAGGTATCCTCGTCATAGAAAAAACCGAAGCCGGGCGGCGACGGGTCCGCCGCTAGCTCGGTTGTCAAAAGAATGTGGCTGGCGTCCGGGTCCTGTAGTTCGATGAGGTAGAGTTCATCGCGGACGGTGAACTGTTGGGGCAGATCCTGGGTGACGGGATGCTCGCCAGTGACCGATACTTGAAACTCACGCAACGGCGGGTGATTGAGAAAAAAGCACCCCAGCGTTTGGTGATGTTCGGCTTTGAGCATTTTCTTGACCGGACGGCCTTGGTGCTCTGTTTTGACGGCCTTTCCCCCGGACGTCCCGTGCAGGGCGAACCACCGGCCGCCATTCTGCAACCAATTTGACAACGCCTCATTGCCAATTCCTGCAGGGTAGGGCCCGGCAACGTAAGTTACCAGAAAGTCGGTCCCAGGCAGCCAACGTTCGAGGTCCTGGAAATCGTTTGCGACGGTGACCGCCAGATGATCCTTGGCGTGCAGCTTTTGCAGCAGTTGCAGGCGGGCGTAATCCATATCGTGTCCCGCGGCGGAGCCGGGTGGAAATCCCCCCGTGATGAGATGGGCGCGCTGGGTCGTGGTCACGGCAGATCCTCCAATTCACAAGGTTTCAGGTTATCACTCTCAAGACTATCCATTTGAGCCTTAATGCGGGCGCGAGGTTTATGCATGGTGGTAACGGGCTGGGGATATGTCTAGAATTTTGTTTTATCGTCGCCTCATCCTGGTCCCGTCCAGCTGGTCCAGAGACGCGCAAATGAAGTATAACTCACTGGGGAAGGAGACATGCCATGCCGTTTTACAAAAATGGCCCCGTCAGCATCTATTACGAAGAAGCCGGCTCTGGCTTCCCGCTGTTACTCATCCCCGGCGGGGGCTTGAACGGGACAATTTCTAACCTCACCGAAGGCTCGCCTTTCAACCCGATCGAGGCGTTTAAAGGCCAGTACCGCCGTATAACCATGGACCTGCGCAACGCCAATGGCGGCCAGTCCTTCGGTCCACTTGAGATAGAGCGGCCCTGGGACGCCTACGCCGATGACCAACTCGGCCTGATGGATCACCTGGGCATCGATAAATTCCTGGTGCTAGGCTTCTGCATCGGCGGCCCCTTCATCTGGAACCTGCTGCAACGGGCGCCCGATCGTATTGCCGCTGCCGTGCTGGCCCAGCCCAGCGGGTTCCGCCCGGAAATGCCCGACATTTTCTACCAGAACAACATAGAGGGATGGGGCCCGCCGCTGTGTGCCCGCCGGCCCGACATCACGATGGAGATGGTCGACGCTTTCCTGAACAAGATGTACCGCGCCAACGCGGACTTTGTCTTCACAGCGAACCGCGATTTCGTGCGCGCCTGTCAGACGCCCATACTGATCCTTCCCGACGACATCCCGGCACACCCGTACGCCGTGGCCATGGAATCGGCACTTCTTGCGCCGAATGCTCAAGTGAGCCTCTATCCGTGGAAGGAGCCGAAGGAGCGGATTCCCCTTGCAGTGCGCCACGTGCGCAGTTTCTTGGCAGCACATCAGCCGATAGCGGCCACCGGCTAAGTCATTTATCGCTCGCGTTTGTGCGCAAATGCGCACCGCTACCTCGGCGTCAACTGCCGCGCGTCCGCCGCCGCCTGGTGGTCCATCACCCGCAAAATGCTGGCGTTCATCATGTACACGCTCATCACCGCCGTCAGTTCCAGCAGACCCTGTTCGCCGTACCGCGCCCGCACAGCATGGAACGTATCATCGTTGACTTGGGGCGCCTCCAGCAGTTCCCGCCCGAAGCGGATAATCAGAGCCTCGTCCGCCGTCAGGC
>CAUZBE010000403.1:0-3559 GCA_963577885.1 Alphaproteobacteria bacterium | reverse complement strand
CGTCCAGCAAGGGCCCGGCGGCGCGGGCCGCTTCCGGCCATGGCTCCTTCTGGCGCAAAAGCCCGCCGGCCGCGGAGTTGATTTCGCGCAGGGGCACCAATCGTTCGCCCGGCTTCATGCCAAATCGGGGCACGGCTAGCATCAAGGCTTTCAGATAGGGGTGTTCGGGGTTCTTGTAGATATCCGCCACCGGCCCCCGTTCCATGACCTTGCCGTGGTACATCACCACCACTTCATCCGCGACGTTGGCGACTACGCCCAGATCGTGGGTGATCATCAGCACCGCCATATTCAGTTCCGACTGCAGGTCCGAGATCAATTTCAGGATCTGCGCCTGAATTGTGACGTCCAGGGCCGTGGTCGGCTCATCGGCGATCAGTAGGGCCGGCCGGCAAACCAGGGCCATGGCGATCATCGCCCGTTGCCGCAGGCCGCCCGACAATTCAAACGGATATTTATACACCGCCTGATCAGGCTCGGGAAAGCCGACCATGCGCAGCATTTCCGCCGTCATTTCCATGGCCTGCTTGTTTGAAACGTCGCGGTGCAACGATAAGGCTTCCGCGATCTGATTGCCGATAGTGTGTAGCGGCGACAACGAAGTCATGGGTTCCTGGAAAATAATCGAGATACGGCCGCCCCGCACTCCCCGCATCTCCTTGGAGTCCGACCGCAGACGGGTCAGGTCGACGAATGTGCTTGGTTTATTGGGGTCCATAAACAATATCTCGCCGGCGGCAATCTTGGCGGTTTCAGGCAGGATGCGCATGATAGCCTGACTGACCACGCTTTTCCCGGAACCGGATTCGCCCACTAAGGCGACGGTCTTGCCCTGAGGCACGGTAAAGGAAACGCCGTCTACGGCCCGGATCAGACCTTCCGCGGCTTGAAATTCGATCGCCAGATCACGTACCCGCAGGATATTTGTCATGATTTCGGCCTCGTAACCGCGGCCGCCGTTGCCGGGTCGGCCGTGGCCACGCCAAGGGATAACAGATTAGCTGCCGTGGTGGGGTTAATGGTCAGACCGTGGTCTAGGGCCGCCGCGTGGGCCTGGCGGACAATGTCATCAAAGCTGGGCAATTGGGAATCCATGCGGATTACGGCATGGTTTCCCATGCCGCGCAGGATTAACTGCATCCAGCCCTCCCGGCGGTCACGCCGGGTAGAATAATAGCGGAGTTGAATATCCCGCAATTCCGACCAGCGTATCCCGCGGTCCAACAATCCCCTCAAGGGCCCCTCCTGGCGCACGCCGTCCCTGTCCACGGTTATAACAGCGCCTTGGCGCCAAGCCGTCCGGAGACCGTAGATCGCGAACAACATGGCCAAGGCAGTCATACTATAAGATACAAGAGGTAACAGATCCGTAAAGAGCATCAGGGCTATCGGCAGCAACACACCAAGTGCGGACCGTACATAGTCGGCCAACAACGCGTTGATGGGATAGCGGTGACGGCTCATTGCGGCAGCCTAAAGACTTCATCTACGGTTAACCAGTGAGCGCCGTCACATTCTTGTGTGCGGGTGAACAATTCAGCCAGGAAATCCCATCCGGCTTGATCCATGACGCCATGATGGCTCAAAACGCCGCTGCTCTCTTCGGGATCAAACCTGCTGCCGCGGCGCCCTTTCAAATGTGTAATCAGCGCATCCAATGCCGCATTTTCTCCGACAAAGCCGCGCCCGCCGCGCCAATCTATTAAATCCAGATGGCAATTGCATTCCATCAGACCCGCCGCCGGCTGGGCCGCCGCGCGTGGACCAAAACGGGACAGGCCTTGCAATTGCGCCAGGGGTAGGCGGCGCACCAGATCCGCGTCGATCCGGTTCCATGGCGGCACAAAAACAGGCATGGCCAAGCGCGGAAAACGGCCCAACAGGCTCTTCCAGCCAAGCGCAGCGTCGTCCAACATTTCGCAGACCGGGCGATGCCCCCCGAATTCCGTCTTTTTATCTTCCGCCGGGGCGCGGTTTTCATGCATCAGCCCGTGCACCAAAAATTTCAGTCCGGTTAAATCCGCGAGAACCTCACCCAGGGTGTCTTCCGCCCGGCCCGGAATAACCGCCAGGGCCAGGGCGACACCGGATTTTCGTGACAATTCTGCCAATCGTTCCAGCTGCGGCCCCGGGGCGACGGCGTCGTCATCACGCCACCACAGCCCCGCTTGCCGGCCCGCCGTGGCCCAGCGGGCCAATTCCTCGCTCAAATCAGTCCATCCCGCCATCCCGCTACCAGTCCAACGCCGCGGTCCAGGCGGCAATCTGACGCGCGCTATCCGCGGCGCCGGTTGTCCGCATAGCCGCGGCTGCCACCGGTTTGGCCGCCAGGGCCCTCTCGATCGCGGCTGCGATGGCCGCGGGGGACAAATCCTCCTCCCGGATCACCGTGATGACGCCGCGCGCGGCCAACAGTTCCGCCCGCAAAGTCTGTTCCGTCTCCAACCCACCGGCATAAGGCACGACAATGCTGCGGCAACGGGCGTGCATGCACTCCATCAAGGTGTTATAGCCGCCTTGGCTGATGGAGAGGGCACAATTCATCAACAACGTTGGGAAATCGCCGCGGGCCCGTTCCACCACGATGCCGCCGCCCGTTTCCCCGCCGGCCTCCACAGCCAGGGCGCTTAGTGCCTGAAAATCACCCTCCGGCACCTTGATCCCAACCAGCACCCGCCAGCGCCGGTCCGCCAGGGCGCTTGCGGCCCGGGCGCGGATGGCTGCGCGCAACAGATCATCGCCCACCGCCCCGCCGCCCGCGGAAACCAAAACTTCGTCCCAGCCAGGGCTGCCCGCCCCGCCCCGCCGGCCCGTCCGGTCCACCACATAACCGGTGTAATGCAACTTGTCGGCAATCTGTGCGGCATGGGGGAAGGTGGTCTCGAACGGGATCAAATCCGGGTCGCCATGGACCAGCACATGATCGAAATAGTGCCCTATCCGATCCAGCATTTCCTCCATGCGCTCCGGCTTGGGCGGCGCCACCAGGATATCGCGCACGGAAGACGCTATAATAGGGCGTTGCGGGCAGGCCAGGGCCGCGTCCAATAAAGGCAGCAATTCAAATCGCATCTGCCGCCGCCCAAACGGATATAGCTCCAGCAGGATCACATGCGGTTGGATCCGGCGCCAGGCATCCAGCAGCGCGCCGCGCCGCCGCGCCCGCCAAACATCATCGATGGGACGGTCATTGTCATCCACCAGTTTTTTGAAATACAGATCGACGGCCCGGACCGGGGGTAATTGCACCAGTTCGGCGCCGCCTATATCCAGGTTTGGGATACCATGTCCACCCGAAACATAGGTGACCGACAACCCGGCCGCCTGCATAGCCCGGGTCAGCGTGGCGCCCCGCCTCTGATGGCCGATGCCCAGCAGGTGCTGGACATAGAACAGCACGCGCTTGCCGCCATTGGCGCCAGTACTCATGAGGCGGCGTCTTCGTCCGCCGCCCCTTCGGGCCGGCGCAGGGGAGCGTTCATGCGCCACGGCCGCACCCCGCCCTGGGCATCAAGTTTAAATAAATGAGCCTGCTCCCAGCGCAGCCTTACCGGTGGCC
>CAUZBE010000402.1:0-3590 GCA_963577885.1 Alphaproteobacteria bacterium | reverse complement strand
GGTTGCAGGATACGGCGATGACCGTGGCGACGCCCGATGCGGCCAGAGCCATCACCTGGCGATTGGCCCCGGCGCGTGGCGGATCGAAGACCACGGCATCGAAGGGGACCAGTTCCTCCACCGACAGCGACCGGCGCTCCAGGTCGCGGACTTGAACATCTATCTTGCTAAGCCGGGCGGCGTTACGGGCAGTGATCATGGCCTGGGCCTGATCTTCGGCCCCTTCCACCGCCAACACCGCTGCCCCGCCGGCGCCTGCCGCAAGGGCAAAACTGAAGGTGCCGACACCGGCGTAAAGGTCAGCCACAGATCCCGCCTGGCCGACGCCTTGCCGTACCAGTTGGATCAGGGCCTGTTCACCGGCCTGGCTGGCCTGCAGAAAACCGTCCTGGGGCGGCGTCACCGCGACGCCATTGAAGCTGACCCGTGGCGCCCGGCGTTGCAAAGCCGTTTCCGGCCGCGTTCCCGTGGAAAGGCGGGCCAGATCGGCACTTTGCGCGAATTCAGCCAGGCGCATATCGATCTGGGTTTGGTGGGGGATTTCAGCCACTAGCCACAAGTCCAGTCCAGTTTCGGTTTCCGTTACCTGGACATCGGCACGCCGGCCCGAGGGCAACAGATCAAACAACAAAGCCCGCAGATCGTCCAGCAGATCGACGATGGCGGGGCGCAGGATATGACAATGGTTCAGGTTGATGATCTTGTGGCTGCCGGGAACATTGAAACCCAGATGCACGTCATCGCGGGTGCGTAAGGCGGAAAATCGGGCCCGGCGGCGGCTGGCTGGGGGCACGGAAATTAAAGTCTCAATTGGACTATCGCCTAGGCCGACCCGCGCCAGGACCTGCTGTAATACCTCCATCTTCCAGCGCCGATAGGCGCCATCTTCAAGCTGCTGCAGGGCGCAGCCACCGCAGGTCCCAAAATGCCGACAGGGCGGGACGACCCGGTCAGGGCCAGGTTGCAGCACCGTATCCAAACGCGCGACCCGTCCCTCACCTCGGCGGCCGGTTACCGTCGCGTCCACCTGATCACCCGGCACGCCGTACGGGACGTAGATTGCGCCGGCGCCATCGTGGGCGACCCCATCGCCACGGGCGCCCAGGGACTCGATGCGCAACCCTACCAATGGATCGTCCTCCACGTCATTCGCTCTTGTGCCCGCCAAGCAGAAATTCCACGTTGCCCTGCGGCCCCTTGATGGGGCTGGTGGCGGTCCCTTGCACGGACCAACCCGGCTGCTGCTCCAGCCAGGCGGCGATCTCCGATTTGACCTCTTCATGCAGGCTCTGGTCCCGCACCACGCCGCCCTTTCCAACCCGCTCTGGCCCAACTTCAAACTGCGGTTTAATCAAGGCAACCAGCGCGGCCCTGGGCGCGGCTAGAGACATGGGGCCACGCAGCACGGTGCGCAGACCGATGAAGGAGGCATCGCAAACAATAAGATCAATGCTATCGGGCACTTCCGCCCTGGTCAGATAGCGCGCGTTGGTCCGCTCCAGAACCACAACCCGGTCATCGTTGCGCAAGGACCAGGCCAGTTGGCCATGGCCCACATCCACCGCATAAACCTTTGCCGCGCCTCCCTGCAACAGCACATCTGTAAAACCACCCGTTGAAGCGCCCACATCCAGGCAGATCAGACCTGCCGGCGAAACGGCGAAAGCCTCCAGACCGTGGGCCAGCTTGACCCCGCCGCGCGAGACCCAGGGATGATCCCGGCCACGTACGGTAATATCCGCATCCATAGGCAATTCCTGGCCGGGCTTGTCCAACCGCCGGTCCGCGCCCGGCGTGCCGTGATGCACCCGGCCCGCCATGATCAGGGCCTGGGCCCGGCTGCGGCTTTCCGCTAGGCCGCGTTCGACCAACAGCAAATCCAGCCGCTTCCTGGCATTTATCTGGTACTTTGAGTGGGTTTTTACCCGTGCTACTTGCTTACCCTTGGCCCTGGAGGTCATCTTGCCTCAAGCCAGTTTCGGCGCCTCAGCCTTGTGCGCCTGCCCCAGCGCGGCCAGGGCCGTGGCGACAATATCAGGCGCGTTCAGGGCTGCGGCGGCGTACATCTCCAAGGGCCCATCATGCTCGATAAAGCGGTCCGGCAGCATCATGGTGCGGAATTTCAGGTCTTCATCCAGCAAGCCATGACGTTCCAGGCATTGGAGGACATGGGCCGCAAAGCCACCGATTGCGCCTTCCTCGATGGTGACCAGAACCTGGTGGTCCCGGGCCAGCCGGCAGATCAGATCCTCGTCCAACGGCTTGCAGAAGCGGGCATCGGCGACCGAGGTGGAGTACCCCTTGGCGGACAGATCCTCCGCCGCCTTGAGCGATTCTCCCAGACGCGTGCCCAGAGACAGGATGGCCACCGTTTTGCCTTCGCGTATCATGCGGCCTTTGCCAATTTCCAGCGGTTCCGCCGGTAAAACGATCTCCACACCCTCGCCCTCGCCGCGTGGATAGCGAAAGGCGCACGGGCGGTCGTCGATACGCGCGGCGGTGGCCACCATACGGGTCAGTTCCGCCTCATCCGCGGCCGCCATGACGACAAAGTTTGGCAAACTGGCTAGATAGGTCAGATCGAAGGCGCCCGCATGGGTTGGCCCATCGGCACCAACCAGCCCGGCCCGGTCGATGGCAAAACGCACCGGCAGACACTGAATGGCGACATCATGAACGACCTGATCATAGGCGCGTTGCAAAAATGTAGAGTAGATCGCTGCGAAAGGGCGATAGCCGGCGGCCGCCAGCCCAGCGGCAAATGTAACCCCATGCTGTTCCGCGATGCCGACGTCGAAACAGCGGCCGGGAAAGCGTTTCTGGAATTTGGACAATCCGGTGCCCGACGGCATGGCCGCTGTGATGGCCACCACCTTGCTGTCCCGTTCCGCCTCGCGCACGAGTTGTTCCGCGAAGACATTGGTATAGCTGGGCGCGTTGGCCTTGGCCTTGGCCTGGGTTCCGGTCACCAGGTCAAAGCTGGAAACGCCGTGGAATTTGTCCGCTGCTTCCTCGGCCGGCGGATAACCTTTGCCCTTTTGCGTAACCACGTGCACCAGTATCGGATTGGTGCGCCGAGCCTCGCGCACGTTCTTCAGCACAGGCAACAGATGCTCCAGATTATGGCCGTCAATGGGCCCCACATAAAAGAAACCTAGTTCCTCGAACAAGGTGCCGCCGGTGATCAGGCCGCGGGCATATTCCTCGGCCCTCCGCGCCGTTCGCTCCAGAGGCTCCGGCATCTTTTGCGCCAATTGTTTGCCAAAATAGCGCAGGCCCCGATAGGGCCGCGAGGACAATAGGCGCGACAGATAGGCGCTCATGGCGCCGACCGGCGGCGCGATGGACATATCGTTGTCGTTTAGGATCACCACCATGCGGGTATTCAGGGCGGCGGCGTTGTTCATCGCCTCGAACGCCATGCCCGCGCTCATGGCGCCATCGCCGATCACCGCTACCACGTTGCCGTCCCGGCCGTCCAGATCACGGGCCACGGCGAATCCCAGGCCCGCCGAGATCGAGGTTGAAGAATGCGCCGCGCCGAACGGGTCATAGGGGCTTTCCGTCCTCTTGGTGAAACCCGACAGGCC
>CAUZBE010000401.1:0-3591 GCA_963577885.1 Alphaproteobacteria bacterium | reverse complement strand
AAACCGGGACGTTCGCCATCAAAACGCAGGGGCATGGCGAACAGGCGAAAGCTACCGTCGGGGCTATCCTGCATGATGCCCGAGGCGACAGTCTGAGGATGCTCTATAGCCTCGCCCAGGGATTGGATCGGCGCATTGGGGACATCGGCCGCGCTGAACAGGGCACTCCATTCGGCCCGGGCACGTCTGGCCAAGGTCTCGTTTATGGTGGCTTTAAACGCCTCGCTGTTGGCCACGCGCCCATCGTTGGTCGCAAAACGGGGGTCCTCCAATAGATCTTGACGTTCAATAACACCGCAAAACCGCTTAAACTGCAGCGGCGTACCGGTGGTCAGCATCAACTTTCCGTCCGCCGTTTCATAGCCATCATTGGGTATCACCATGGGGCCCCGCAAGCCCATGCGTTCGGGCCAACCGGCGCCCGCTTCATGATTGGCGAAGTTCATGCTTTGCCAAGCAAGGGCGGTTTCGAACATGGCCGCGTCGACCAGGCAACCGCGCCCCGTGGCATGGCGTTGTTGCAGGGCGGTCAGAATACCGATTGCGGCCCACATGCCGGTGCCGATATCGATCAAGGGCACCCCAACACGGACAGCCTCGCCACCAACCTCGCCCGTGGCATCGGCGATACCGGAGAAAGCCTGGATCAATGGATCGTATCCAGGCGCGTTTTTCATGGGCCCGAAGGATCCGAATGCACCCATATTGCAATAGATCAAGGCTGGATTACCTGCCATCACAGTTGCCGCATCCAGGCCGAAATTATCGACCACGCCGGGGCGCAGGTTTTGCAGCACCACATCGGCTTTTTCCGTGATCAGGCGGCGCAGGCGGTCAAGTTCCTCGTGGCTGGTGAAATCGACGGTAATGGAGCGTTTTTCCTTGTTGAAGGCCTGGAATGCCGCGCCGGTGCCGCCGATCCGGGCCGTGCCCCAACCGCGCGCCGCGTCGCCAACCACGGGCGGTTCCACTTTCCAAACCGTCGCGCCAAAATCACTGAAAATTCGGCCCGCGAAAGGTGCGGCGATGGAAGAGCCCATTTCCAGCACGGTTAAGCCGCTCAGGGGCAGGTTCTTAGAAGCTGCGTCGGTCATATTTTATCCCTCGCGGCGGGGCGCTGTCGCGCGCCATCATTCCGCCTGAATGGCGCGGCTGATCAATAATTTCTGGATGTCCGAAGTGCCCTCGTAAATTTGTGTCACCCGGACATCGCGGTAGATCCGTTCCACCGGATGATCGTTCAGATAACCGTAGCCCGCCAAAGTCTGGATCGCATCCGAACAAACCTCTTCCGCCATCTCGGACGCGAACAGCTTGGCCATGGAGGCTTCCTTGCCGCAGGTCAGACCATCCGTGTGCATGGAGGCGGCGTGATGCATCAACTGGCGGGCGGTCTCGATCCCGGTGGCCATTTCCGCCAGGCGAAAGGCCACGGCCTGATGTTCAAAGATAGGTTTGCCAAAGGCCTTGCGCTCGTGGGCGTAATCCAGGGCATGCTCGAACGCGGCCCGTGCCATGCCAATGGCCTGGGCCGCGACACCAATGCGCCCGGTGGATAGGTTGGCCAGGGCAATGCGGTAGCCCTCGCCCTCCCTGCCCAGCATCATGTCCGCCGACACTTCTAAATTATCCAGGGATATCTGCGCCGTATCGGAACCGCGCTGGCCCAGTTTGTCTTCAATGCGGATCACGTTATAGCCACGGGCGGCGGTCGGGGACAGGAAACAACTGATGCCCTTGGCCCCCGCATCCGGGTCGGTGATCGCGAAGATCATCGCCGTGCCGGCGATGGCGCCAGAGGTTATAAACTGTTTTTCACCGCTAATGATGTAGCTGTCCCCGTCCCGCCTGGCCGTCGTGCGTAGGTTCGAGGCGTCGGAGCCAGCCTGCGGCTCGGTCAATAGAAACGCGCCAATATCTTCACCCCTGGCCAGAGGAACCAGAAACCGGGCCTTTTGTTCGTCGGTGGCATAACCCACCAGGGCCGCGCAGACCGGCACGTTGTTTACCGCCATGATGGTAGAGGTGGCCCCGTCGCCGGCGGCAATTTCCTCCACCGCCAACAGATAGGACAGATAATCCGTACCGGCGCCGCCCCATTCGGGGGTCACACACATGCCCAGCAGGCCCAGCTCGCCCATCGCCGCCAGAACCTCGCGGGGCACCTTGGCCTCGCGGTCCCATTGGGCGGCGTTCGGGGCTAATTCCCGCTGGGCGAAATCCCGCGCCATATCGCGCACCATGATCTGGTCATCGCTAAACAGCACGCTATCACCCCTGCAATTTTGGCTCCGCACGGCCGGTCTCTAGTGCAGCATCTCCAGGGCCATGGCCGTGGCCTCGCCGCCGCCGATGCATAAGGTGGCGACGCCGCGCTTTCCACCGGTCTTTTGCAGGGCCGCCATCAAGGTGACCAGGATGCGTGCGCCCGAGGCGCCGATAGGATGGCCCAGGGCACAGGCGCCGCCATGAATATTGACGATGTCATGGGGCAGGCCCAGTTCCTTCATGGCTGCCATGGTCACCACGGCGAATGCCTCGTTAACCTCGAACAGATCCACATCCACCTTGTCCCAACCGATTTTCTCGAACAGAGTGTTGAGGGCGCCGATGGGCGCGGTGGTGAACCAGGCCGGCTCTTGCGCGTGGCTGGAATGGCCGGCAATTCGTGCCAATGGTGTCAGGCTGCGCTTTTCCGCTTCCGATTGCCGCATCATGATCAGGGCTGCGGCACCATCGGAAATAGAGGATGAATTAGCCGCCGTCACAGTGCCGTCCGTGGCGAAGGCAGGGCGCAACGACGGGATTTTCTCGATATTGGCTTTGCCCGGCTGTTCGTCGATCTCCACCACCCGCTCAACCCGGCGTTCCGTGACTGTAATCGGGGTGATTTCTCCGGCAAAGCTGCCGTCCGTGGTAGCCGACTGGGCCCGCCGCAGGGATTCTATGGCATAGGCATCCTGCTGCTCGCGGGTAAACTGGTAGTGTTGCGCCGTCTGTTCTGCGAACACACCCATGGCCAAACCCTTGTCATAGGCATCTTCCAGGCCGTCCAGGAACATATGATCCTTGACCTCGCCATGCCCCAAGCGCATGCCGCTGCGTGCTTGTGGCAACAGGTAGGGCGCGTTGGTCATGCTTTCCATGCCGCCCGCTACCACCACAGTCGCCGAACCGGCCACCAGCAGGTCATGGCCGAACATGGCGGCCTTCATGCCGGATCCGCACATCTTATTGATTGTGGTGGCGCCCACGGCATCGGGAATGCCGGCACCCTTGGAGGCTTGCCGCGCCGGTGCCTGGCCCTGCCCCGCGCCAAGGACATTGCCCATGATGACTTCATCAACATCATCGCCGCTTATTCCGGCCCGCTGCATGGCGGACGCGATCGCACCTGCGCCTAGCTGTGATGCAGTCAGGGGGGCGAAATCGCCCTGCATGCCGCCCATGGCCGTACGTGCGCCGCCCACAATGACAATAGGATCCTGATCGTTCATATTTTCCGCTCCTTCCGCGGTGATCGTTAGGTTGCGTGTTGGCTCTAAATTACCACGCGCCGCGGTGTCGGCAAATCGTTCCGGCAAGCGAGCT
>CAUZBE010000400.1:0-3592 GCA_963577885.1 Alphaproteobacteria bacterium | reverse complement strand
CTATTTCCGCCGTGCGCGATAATTTAGGCGCGGCGGCCCCGGCGGATCATTTTCTGTCTATCAGCGATCCAAGACAGGGTGTGTTGCGGCAACTGAGTGCTGAAATCGGTGCCCCGGCGTTAGATTACGACCCGGATATCGGCGGACGTTTTTCTGTCCTAACTCTTGTGGGTTTGCTACCTGCCATGATGCTGGGACTGGACGGCTCGGCGGTGCGCAACGGCGCCGAAGCGGTGTTGGAGCACGCCCTGGCCACGCCTAACAGCCCGCCGGCCGTGGGCGCAGCCCTGCAGGTTGGCCTGCAACGCCATGGTCTGGCCCAATCGGTTCTGATGGCGTATGGCGAGGCCTTCAAGCCGTTCGTACGCTGGCACCGCCAGCTTTGGGCGGAAAGCCTGGGCAAACAGGGCCAGGGCACCACGCCCATCGATGCCCTGGGCCCGGTCGATCAGCATAGCCAGTTACAGCTTTACCTTGATGGCCCCCTGGACAAGCAATTCACCTTGCTGATGTTGGCCCAGGCCGGTCGCGGTCCGGTGGTGGATGCGCCTCTCGCCAAAGTCCTGGGCCAGGATTATCTGGCGGGCCGGCGGATCGGTGACCTGGTCGTCGCGATGCAGACGGCCACGGCGGATACTTTGATAAAGCACGGCCGCCCGGTACGCCGCCTAACGACGCAACGCCTGGATGAAACTAGCCTGGGGGCGCTGTTCATGCATTTCATGCTGGAAACGCTATTCGCCGCCGATTTGATGGGGGTTGATCCCTTTGGCCAACCGGCGGTGGAGGAAAGCAAGGTTTTGGCTCGGCGCTATCTAAGCGGGTCGGCGCCATGAGCCCCCCGAGCCCTCTGCGCCGCTTGCCAGAAGTAATGGTCAACCGCATCGCCGCCGGCGAAGTGGTGGAGAGGCCCGCCTCCGCATTGAAGGAACTGGTGGAAAACTCCATCGACGCCGGTGCCACGCAAATCGATATTGTACTTCTGAACGGTGGACAGGAGTTTATTTCGGTAACTGATAACGGCGCCGGGATAAGGGCCGATGAACTGGGCTTGGCGGTGCAGCGGCACGCGACCTCGAAATTGCCCGACGAGGATTTGCTGCATATCCAATGGCTAGGCTTTCGCGGCGAGGCGCTGCCCTCGATCGGCGCCGTGTCCCGCCTGGCTATTACCTCCCGCGCGCTGGGGGATGAAAGGGCCTGGCGCATCAACGTCGATGGCGGTCAGGTTGGCACGGTGACCCCTGCGGCCCATGCCAAGGGTACCAGCGTTGAGGTGCGAGAGTTGTTTTTTGCCACCCCGGCGCGCCTCAAGTTTCTGAAAACCCCGCGGACAGAATTTCAGCACGCGGCCGATTCGGTGAAGCGGCTGGCGATGGTGCGCCCCGATATTGCCTTTACCCTGTCCGATGGCGAGCGGCGTAGCCTGGATCTAGCAGCTGGTAGCGGCGATTTGTTTGACGCCCGGCTGGGCCGCCTGGGCGCCGTCATGGGGCGCGAATTTGCCGATAACGCCATTGCTATCAATGCGGAACGGGAGGGCTTGTGCTTGACCGGTTATGCTGGTCTGCCGACCCTGAACCGGGCCAACAACCGCATGCAGCACCTGTTTGTCAATGGCCGGCCGGTGCGAGACCGGCTTTTGGCCGGTGCTTTGCGCGCGGGCTATATGGATGTGCTAGCCCATGACCGACACCCCATGGCGGCATTGTTTCTCAAAGTGCCGGCGGAGCTGGTCGACGTCAACGTCCACCCCATGAAGGCGGAGGTGCGCTTTCGCGATCCGGGCTTGGTGCGCGGGCTGCTCGTCTCGGCCCTGCGTCATGCCCTGGCAAGCGCCGGTCACCGCAGCTCGACCACGGTTAGCGTGGCTGCTCTAGGGCGGGTGCGGGAAGAGGGCTTTAACCTGCCGTATCATCAAGGCGCGGGGCAATGGGGTAGGGGAGGGGGCAATGTTGGGCTGGTGGAGGCCGCCGCAACATTTCAGTCGCCCTTTGATAGCCTCGGCGAACCCTCCGCCCGCCTGGAGCCTGCGCCCGAAGGTGCGGACAATGTCGTTTCGGCCGAGGACTACCCCCTGGGTGTAGCCCGGGGGCAGCTACACGAAACTTACATCGTGGCGCAAACCACCAATGGCATTGTGATCGTCGATCAACACGCGGCCCACGAACGATTAGTGATGGAACGGATGCAGGCGCAATTAGCGGCTCGCGGGGTGGCCCGGCAAATATTGCTGCTGCCCGATGTGGTGGAGCTGGACGAGGCTGGCGCCCTACGATTAAGCGCCCGGGCCGGGGAGCTGGAGGAACTCGGCCTCGTCCTGGAAGCGTTTGGGTCCGGCGCGGTCGTGGTGCGGGAAGTGCCTGCCCTGTTGGGGGAATGCGACATCCAAGGCCTGGTCCGCGATCTGGCTGATGAATTGGCCGAGATGGACCAGACCCTGGCCTTGCGCGAGCGTTTGGATAATGTCTGCGCCTCTATGGCCTGCCACGGCAGCGTGCGCGCCGGCCGCCGCCTGAGCGTGGAGGAAATGAATGCACTTCTTCGCGAGATGGAGTGCACGCCGCGTTCGGGTCAATGCAGCCATGGCCGCCCCACTTATGTTGAATTGCAGTTGAGCGATATCGAAAGTCTGTTCGGCCGCCGCTAGGCAGCTGCTAAACCCCCAGCTAGTCCAGTTTTTATTTTTATCGAATTAGGACTAGCCTTTTTGTTCACGCCAGTGCGCCTTTAGCACGCGGCTTTAGAGGGGCGGCGTGCAAACCGTGAGCCGCCGTCGCGGTCTCAACTGACCTCGTCAATCTCAATAATGGTCTAACCGATCGAAAACATGCCCTTCATTGTTAGTGCTGGGCCCTACCCGGTAATCCATGCTGATCCCAAGCATCGGTGTCCGTGGATGCCCGGGTTAAGCCCGAGCATGACGGTCGCGTGCCATGGAGATGATTTAAATATTGAACACAAGGGTGCGCGATGTTAGCCGATAAGACCTATTTCGCCTCAGGATTATTCCAGCGCAGGATAACCATGCGGGCGGCGCCGTAGTGGCGTTCGTCCAGCATAGTGAAGGCGGGACCTCGTTGAAAGTTTTCCTGCTTTGCCAGTTCGACACAGCAAATGGCACCCTCCCGCAGCCAACCCAGTTCCGCCAATGCGATCAGGGCAGGCGCCGATTTTTCCGTGCGGTAGGGGGCATCCAGCAACACTAGGTCAAAACGAGCCGGGGGATGGCCGGGTTTCGTGGCATCGCGGGTCAGGACCCGGATATGGGCGGCCTCTCCCATGCCCTTTGCGGTCGCCTCGATCAGCCTCGCCGCGGCCTTGTCGCGCTCAATAAAGCAGACGGGGGCCGCGCCCCTCGACAACGCTTCCAAGCCTAGTGCGCCGGTGCCAGCAAAGACGTCCAGCACCGCTTGACCCTGGGGCATGGGGGCATGGGGGCCGGCATAATCACCATGGCTCAGAATATTGAACAGGGCCTGGCGGGCCCGGTCTGAGGTTGGGCGGATATCCAGGTCCCCTGGCCCCGGCAACCGCCTGCCCTTGTGCTTGCCTGCGACGATGCGCATCTAGTGGTCTGGTTCTGACGGAT
>CAUZBE010000399.1:0-3597 GCA_963577885.1 Alphaproteobacteria bacterium | reverse complement strand
GACGGTCCGCATTTCTTCCTCTGTCTCAGGGCTTTCGATAAAAATCACATCGGCGCCGGCCTTGGCAAAGGCTTCGCCCCGGCGCAGGGCTTCGTCCAGGCCCAGAGTGGTGCGGCTGTCGGTGCGCGCGATGATCAGAAAATCGTCGCTGTCCCGGGCCTCGGCGGCGACCTTGATCTTGGTCACCATATCTTCTAGGGGGACCACCAGCCGGCCCAGAGTGTGGCCGCATTTTTTGGGAAATTGCTGATCCTCGATTTGGATTGCCTGAACCCCGGCATTTTCGTAGCCGCGCACCGCGTGCTGCACGTTCAAAGGCCCGCCAAAGCCGGTATCCGCATCGGCGATCAACGGTGTGCTGGTGCGCTCCGCCACCTGCGCCGCCCGGCCGACCATATCGGTATAGGTGGCATAGCCCGCATCGGGCTGGCCCAGATAGGAGGCGGCGATGCCATAGCCGGTCATGTAAATGGCATGAAAGCCCATGCGGTCGGCCGTGCGGGCCGAGATCAGATCAAAAATACCGGGCGCCAGGACAAATTCACCGTCTCGCAGGCACTGGGCGATGGATTGTTTTTGCTCGCTCATATCAAATTATTCCTCAAAATTACACCGAACCTAGTCTTCCCATTGCGGCGCGCGTTTCTCCAAGAATGCGCTGACGCCTTCGTCAAAGTTTGCCGTTCCAGCCAGGCTGGTGACAAAGTCTTTCTCCATGGCTAGGCCATCGTCGAAACTCATGCTGCCGCCCAGGGTAATGCTTTGCCGGATCGCCGCCAATGCCTCCGGTGGTTTGCCGGCCAGAGTTTCTCCATAGGCCTGAACCTCTCGGCGCAATTCATTGGGCGCCACCAGGGTGTCAACCAGGCCGATTTCGAATGCCTCTTGGGCCGATAACAATGCGCCATCGTAAAGCAGGCGGATCGCCCGCGGCCGCCCGATCAGTCGGGCCAGGGCCTGGGTGGCGGCGATTGGCGGGATGAAGTTGAGGGCGATCTCAGGCTGGCCCAGGCGGGCGTCGGTAGCGGCAAAACGCAGATCGCAATGCAGGGTCATTTCCAGGCCGCCGCCCACGGCGGTGCCATTGATAGCCGCCAGCAGCGGTTTATGGGATTGGCGCAATGTTCTCGCCACCTCGTGCGCTGTGTTGACCCAGTCCCGCATTCCTGTTTCGCCGATGCCCTGGAACACGGTGATGTCAGCGCCGGCGCTGAAAAAGCGATCCAGCGCGCTACCCAGGACAATCACCCGGACTTCTCTATCGGCTAGGTATTGCTTCAGCCCCTGATGAACTTCGTCCACCATCTGCCAATGGAAGGCGTTGATGGGTGGCTTGCTGTAGTCCAGCCAGCCGATCCGGTTCACTACCTGCAACCGAACGTGTTGGTATTCTGTAATTCTTTCGGTTCCCTGAATTTTGCCGATACCCTTTGATCCGATCGTTCCGGCTGCTAGTTTGGCAGCAATTGTTATCAGAATAGTGAGCGAACATGCATTCTTTCCGTTTTGAGCCCGCCGATCTACCAGCTGAAACGGACGCTATGCGCACTAATATTCGGGCGTTTTTGGCCGAGAACCTGGCCGATTATCCTGCTGCCATGCGGGCCCGCTCCTGGGCTGGCTTCGATCCCGAATTCAGCGCCAAGATGGGGCGGGCCGGATTTCTCGGCATGACCTTTCCCAAGGAATACGGCGGCCATGGCAAAACTGCTTTTGAACGTTACGTGATGTTGGAGGAGGTCCTGGCAGCGGGCGCCCCGGTGGCGGCCCATTGGACGGCGGACCGGCAAAGTGGACCGCTAATATTGGGATTCGGCACCGAGGAGATGAAGCAGCGCATCATTCCGCGCATCACAAAAGGCGAAATTCTTTTTTGCATCGGCATGAGTGAACCGGATTCTGGCTCTGATCTGGCCTCGGTCCGCACCAAGGCGACCCGGACAGATGGCGGCTGGCTGATCAACGGCAGGAAAATTTGGACCTCGGGTGCTCATATAGTGGACTATATGATAGGCCTGTTCCGCAGTGACACCAATGTCGAACGCAAGCATGACGGCCTGTCGCAATTTCTGGTCGATCTGCGCGATACGGACGGCATTTCTATCCGCCCCATCAAAAATTTGGCGGGCGAGGAGCATTTTAACGAATGCGTCTTCGAGGATGCTTTTGTTCCGGACGAAAACCTGATTGGTACTGCGGGTGAGGGATGGTCCCAGGTGATGGCCGAGTTGGCCTTCGAACGGTCCGGTCCGGAACGCTATATGTCGTCGTACCAGCTAATATTGGAATTACTCAACGCGGTGTCCGAGGATACCACCCCCGTCGGCGCCATCGCCGTTGGTCGGCTGGTAGCGCATTTGGCTACCCTGCGTAATATGTCGATCTCGGTCGCGGCCAAGCTACAGGCAGGCGAGGACCCCGCTCTTGATGGTTCCGTAATCAAGGAACTGGGCACTTTATTCGAGCAATCGGTCCCTCTGATCACTCATCAAACCATGGAACGGGAACCAAGCCTGGATCATGGCGACGACCTTGGGCAAACCCTGGCCTACGTCACCCAGGCGGCGGCTTCATTTTCCCTGCGTGGTGGCACCCGCGAAATTGTGCGGGGCATAATTGCCCGGGGGCTGGGCTTGCGATGAGGGGCGTTAGCGAACTGCGGACTATCTTGGGCGATCAGGTCAACCGTCTTCTGGCCGGTCAGGTCGGTAAGGAGGACCTGGAAAAGGCAGAGGCGGGCGCGCCACAGGATCGGCTATGGCAGGCCATTGAGGAGAACGGCCTGCCCCGGGTTCTGGTGCCGGAAGATCAGGGTGGCGTCGGCGGCGGCTGGGCCGAGGCTGAGGTGGTGCTCCGCGCTGCCGGAAAATACCTCGCCCCGGTGCCCCTGGTGGAAAGCGTTCTGGCGGGCTGGCTGCTTTCCGGCGCCCAGCTGGATATGCCCTTGGGCTTTCTCTCCGTCGCCCCGGTGCGTTCGGACGAGATACTTACCATCAGCAAGGACGGTGCTGGTTATCGCGTTTCTGGCAGCGCGACGCGAGTGCCCTGGGGGCGCGGCGTAGAGCATTTGGCGGTGTTTGCTCGCCTTGACGGCAAAGCCGATGGCGTTCCTTATGTGGCCTTGGTGCCGGCTGAGGCCTGGAGCGTGACGTTGGCGGACCGCAACATCGCGGCCGAGCCGCGTGACAGCCTGCGTTTTGATGGCGAGGTTGTCGCCGCGGCGCTGTTGCCGGCAAGCGTTGATCCGGCCCGCCTGTTCGCTTTTGGCGCCATGGCCCGGGCGGCGCAGATTGCCGGCGCCCTCGAAATGGCCTTGGAGCAATCGGTGCAATATGCTAACGACCGCAGCCAATTCGGCACGCCCATTGGCAAGTTCCAGGCGGTGCAGCAGGAACTGGCCCGCATGGCAGGCGAAGTGGCGGCGGCGGGCGCGGCGGTGGAAAACGCCTCCCGTGCCGCGGACCGCCCCGGTGGTCGTGGCGGCAGCGGGGCCGGATTTGAAATGGCGGTGGCCAAGATCAGGGCGTCGGAGGCAGCCTCCATTGTGGCCGGTATCGCCCATCAGACCCATGGCGCCATGGGCTTCACCTATGAACA
>CAUZBE010000398.1:0-3627 GCA_963577885.1 Alphaproteobacteria bacterium | reverse complement strand
CGGTGTGCTGGTGGTGGTGCGGCCTGGCAGCGGCCTGGCCAGCTGGATTTCCGTATTGCCGCTGCTGGGCGCCATCGCCTTCGCCGGCTTTCAAATCATCACGCGCTTAATGGCTAGCACCGAGAACACCTTTGCAACCCTGTTCTATACCGGCGCTGGCGGGCTGGCATGGAGCACCCTGGCGCTACCCTTTATCTGGGTCGGGCTCGACCCGTGGCATTGGTTGTTTTTTCTGGTGCAAGGCGCCTTGGGCGTCGGGGCGCATTTGTGCATGATTAAGGCGTTTTCGCTGGCCGAGGCATCTTTACTAGCGCCGTTCAATTATTCCAAGATCATTTGGGCCGCTGCCACCGGCTATCTGATATTCGGCGACGTGCCTAGCCTGAACACCCTGGCCGGCGCCGCCATCATCGCACTAGCCGGGCTATTCATCATGCTGCACGAGCGTCGCAATAATCACAATCCAGGTCACGGACAACCGCCGCGGTCGTAAGTTCAAGGTATGCTGGAGCGCCTCGCACCACAATTGATGGATCACGCCCCCGGCCGTACGCCGCCTGCTTAAGGAGCCTCCTTAGTTTTGCACCACCGAGCGGGCGGTGCCCGCCATCATGCCGCCATCGATGACCAGTTCCGAGCCATTAACATAGGACGACAAGTCCGAGGCCAGGTAGAGAACGCCGTCGGCAATTTCCTGGGGCCGGCCCGGCCGGTGCGCCACCGTGGCGGCCGCCAGTGCCTCGGGATCAATGGTATTGGCCCCACCGCTCAAACCACCCGAGGGCAGCTTGGTCCAGATCGGCGTATCAATTATGCCCGGATGCACCGTGTTGACCCGCACATTCAGACCCTCCGCCGCACACTCTAAAGCCGCCGACTTCGCGAACAGGCGCACCCCGCCCTTGGAGGCACTGTAGCCCGCCAGCCCGGGCGAACCGCGCAGCCCCGCCACGGACGACATGATGATGATGGAGCCGCCGCCGGAGCCGTGAATGGCGGGAATGCCATGCTTGGTGCCCAGAAATACGCCGTCCAGATTGATAGCGTTCTGCCGCCGCCAGTCTTCCAGGGTCATCTCCAACAACGATCCGCCGATGCCAATGCCGGCATTGTTGACCAGCATGTGCAGCCCGCCACAGCGCGACTTCACCTCATCAATAACGCCGCGCCAGACCTCCTCGTCGGTCACATCGTGGGGCAGGGACAGGGCCGAGCCGACCGTGGCCTCAATCCGGCGGAGGGTCCCGGTCAGGCCGTCGGGATCAATATCGGTGATCACTACCTGGGCGCCTTCCCGCGCCAGGGTTTCCGCGCAAGCCCGGCCAATGCCGGAGGCCCCACCGGTCACCAAGGCGACCTTTCCATCAACCAATCCCATATCGGTCTCTCCCGAAATACCCATTATCTATGCTTGTAGTTTATCTTTCACGATTATGGGCCTGCTCCCTTTCGTGGACAACCCGGCATCGTGGGATTAGTCTTGCCTAAATAGCGAAGTAAGCCAAATACGGCAGTTAAAAGGACGGAGGTAGCAGCAATGCGGGTCAAGGTAAATGCAGAGAAATGCGAAGGGCATAATCGATGCTGCGCTCTGGCGCCGGAATTGTTTGATGTGGACGACTACGGCACCGCGACCGCGTTGAATGACGGCAATGTACCGCCCGAACTTGAAGCCAAGGCGAAACTCGCGGTCGAAAATTGCCCGGAATTCGCGATCGAATATGTGCGGGATGCGGGGAAGCCGTCAAAATGACCAAAACGCCGCCGGTGGATGATTGGGCCACGGATTACGATATCTTCGATGCCAGCTATGTCAAAGACCCGGTGCCGGTCTGGAATGAGCTGCGTGACAAATGCCCCATCGCCCATACGGAACGCTGGGGTGGTTCCTGGCTGCCCACGCGTTATGAAGATATGCAGACCTTCGTGCGCATGGTGCCGGCGCTCTCCTCGCAGGACCCCTTGGTGGTCAGTCAATCCAAGGAGGAAGAGGCGTTCGATCCCATCCTGGAAGAGTACGGCAATTCCGCGCCGCCAATTACCTCCGATCCGCCTGAGCATATCCCCATGCGCCGCCTGATCCTGCCGCTGTTCACACCCAAGGCGGTGGAGCCGTACCGGCCCTACGCCGAACAGCTATGTCACGATCTGATCGACGGCTTTATCGGCACAGGAAAATGCGATGCGGCCCTGGACTACGCGGTGCATATTCCGGCCAAAACCATCGCCCATGTGATCGGCGTGGATAGCGAGCGGTCCGATGAGTTCGTCGGCTGGGTACGCGGCCTGATCGAAGAGGGCATGACCGACCCCGTCAAGAGGGTTAAATACCGGGGTATCCTCCGGCAGTTCTTTGGCGAACTGGTCGACGCCCGCAAGGCGAGCCCCAGGGGTGATTTAATATCCCGTTTGCTGGAACAGGAAATCGATGGCCAGCCGATCGCCAGAAAGGCCGTGGTAGGCATGTGCAATCTGCTGCTGGTGGCGGGTATTGATACCACGTGGAGTTCCATCAGTTCGGCGTTGTGGCATTTTTCCACCCATCCGGAGGACCGCCGCCGCATAGCAGCCGAGCCCAATTTGTTTCCTTCCGCCATCGAAGAGATGCTGCGATTTTATTCACCCGTGACCATGGCCCGTGAAGTAACGGAGGAAGTCCAGACGGGCGGCGTTACCTTCAGGACCGGCGACAAGGTATTGCTGAGCTTCCCTGCCGCCAATCACGATCCGGAGGTGTTCGAGAATGCGGACAGGGTGATCCTGGACCGCGCGAAGAACCGTCATATCGCCTTTGGCATCGGCTCGCACCGTTGCGCCGGCTCCAACCTGGCGCGGATGGAAATGGACGTGGCGCTGCGGGTCTGGTTCGAACGGATACCGGAGTTCGAATTGTCTGACCCCGATGCGGTCACCTGGGCCGGCGGTCAGGTTCGCGGTCCGCGGCATCTGCCATTCAGGTTCCCGGTTTAGCTTTCAGTTTAACCTTCTACGGCAGGGTCAATCTAAGTTCATTGCGTTGCGCTCTCGTCATTTTTGCCATGATGATGAAATAAGTCGCCGCAAAATATTCCCTAGTATCCCGATTTCTCATGACGTCGGCGGCTTCCGGCTTGACCCATTTGGCCCGCGCCAGATGGGGCGAGGGAATACTGCCGGGCCGCTAGCACAGAACGGTATAAGCCAGATCGCTGCATTTAAAGGCGATCTTTGGGCGATCGGCCGGGGCCTATTTGGAGCAGATCGCGAAATTTTTTCCGCCAAGGTTCCAAGCCGAGGCGCCACCCCACTGTTCCACATTGGTTGCCCCCTTGAAGGCGCGGCAATATTTATCAATTTCCGCCCTTGTCATGTCCGCCTGCCTATTCCGTCATGAAGGCGAAAACTTCCTGGGTAGCTTCACCTAGCTCAGGCGCGGCGCGCCGGAAACCGGGACGTTCGCCATCAAAACGCAGGGGCATGGCGAACAGGCGAAAGCTACCGTCGGGGCTATCCTGCATGATACCCGAGGCGACAGTCTGAGGATGCTCTATAGCCTCGCCCAGGGATTGGATCGGCGCATTGGGGACATCGGCCGCGCTGAACAGGGCACTCCATTCGGCCCGGGCACGTCTGGCCAAGGTCTCGTTT
>CAUZBE010000397.1:0-3628 GCA_963577885.1 Alphaproteobacteria bacterium | reverse complement strand
CGTCATAGGTCAGCAAATTGAGTGTCATCTTGCTGGGATCGATGCGGTCGCGGCATTCCGATTGATAGTCGAAATAAAATCCGCCGTCGCGTTCCTGCACGTCGCGCGAGGGGATCAGCGGCACGTTTTCTGCATTGCCCAGCATGCCGGGATGAACCCACGGCAAGTGGGCTTCGTCGATGAAATTTTCAAATGATCGTGCGGCGCCAATTTGCCAGTGCACTGGACCCAGAATGTGGGTGGCAAAGCCATCCTGTCCGAATTCCGGCACCTCGTAGATGGGTGTATTGGGATTGCCCAGGCAGACATAGACCAGTCCGTAACGTTCCGTGCATAAATATTTTTCGACGCGCGCCTGCTCGGGAATTTTGCGGTCTGCCGGGATGGCAGGAATATGCACCACCGCACCGTCTTTGTCGTAACACCAGCCATGGTACGGGCAGAAAAGCTGCTCCCCGTCGGTGCTGCCCAACGACAGCCGGGTTCCGCGGTGGATGCAGAGATCGCGAAACGCAGCAATACCGTCCTTTGTGCGCCACAGCACGATTTCTGTATCGAGCAGTTTGACACCGACTGGCTTGTCCTGGAGATCGGTGCTCAAAATTATGGGGTACCAGCTATCGCGAATGGTTCCACCTGTTTTGGTCATTTACTCCCCGCTTCCTTTATCATCGTGGGCGGTTCAGGCCATCACGATGCCGCCATCCACATTGAGTTGTTGGCCGGTCACGAAATCGCTAGCGTCGCTGGCGAAAAAGACACAGGCGCCGGCCAAATCCGTCGGTTCCTGCACGCGGTGGATGAAGCGTCGCTTGCTGCGTTCCTCCAAATACGCACGATCCACGCCCCCGGTATCGGTAATGCCGGGGTGGACCATGTTGACGCAAATATTATGGGGGCCGAGATCACGCGCCATGCAGCGCACCAGGCCGATCAGGGCGGCTTTGGAGCTCACATAATGGGTCAGCGTCGCCTGCGCGGTCCATATGGTGGCGGACCCGATGCAAATGATTTTTCCCTTGTTTTGTTTTTGCATCACCGGGGTGACCGCGGCGCTGCACAGAAACGGTCCGCGGGTGTTAACGGCAAAGACCTGATCCCATTCTTCCTCCGGGATGGTCCAGAATTCCCGGCGCTCCAATGCTTTCCAAAGCGCCGCATTGTTGACCAACGCATCGATACGGCCGAACGCCTCGACGGTCCCTGCCACCATCTGATCGACGCTGTCTTTGTCCGACACATCGGTCTTGAGGGGCAGCGCTACCGGCTGGTTGGATTGCCCGTGCTCGCTATTGAGCTCTTCACAAAATTCCGCAGCTTCGTCATAGAGAAGATCGGCGACAACCACGCGCGCACCTTCTGCGACGTACTTGCTGGCGACAGCACGGCCAATACCTTGCGCGGCACCCGTGACGATGGCGACCTTGCCCTGAAGCTGCCCCATGTTATGTGATACTCCCTGATTAAGGCTGACGCCTCTAAATATTGGCGGTCATTTTTGCCACCGTTATGGCAAGTGTACAGGTTTTTGGGCCGTGCGCAGCTACAAAGTCGGTTACTGGTATCCTCTCAAAATATTGTATTTGCTGATCTGTGTGACAGTGAGAATTTTTGGTGTTTTTAGGTGCGTCGATAGCTGGATGTAGTGTAGCTCTTTCCGCGTTTGCGCGATTTCTGAGAGGAGGGTACGTAGCCGTTCGTCAGTAATGTGACGTGTTTTGAAAGCGTGATCGAGCTGCTTTTTGAGCGTAATTAATTGTTCTCCTTTTGCGATCGCCTGTCGCCGCATGTCGGAGAAAATGGCTTTAATAGGCGCGGATTGGTCTGGCGTCAGGGCGATCTTGTTTTTGAGTTCAAGAAGATGCACGGGCCCCGGCATACCATTCAATTCCGCCGCCTTGGCGAGGCCCCAGCCACCACCACGGCGTAGTTCCTCCACATCATTCGGAGACAGGCTCTTGATGATGCGGTGCTGCTGACCGCCATAGCCCGAGTGATGTTGTGGTGCTGATAGGGCTGGAAAATTAGTGCTAAGCGCCAACAAGGCGATCACCGTGACGATATCTGGTCCCATTTCTGTTTTCTTTGCGTACAATCAGAGAATAAATAATTTGATCGCAATAATGGCGATTACAAGGGGAGGGATGCCATGCTTGAGCTTTACCACGCCGGTCTCACGGCATGCTCCAAGAAAGTGCGCTTGTGTCTCAGGGAAAAGGGGCTCGATTATGTGGGCCATTACATGGAACTCGGAAAATTCGACCAGCACGACCCCGACTATCTGAAGCTCAACCCCAACGGTCTGGTGCCGACGCTGGTTCATGACGGCGCCGCAATCATCGAATCGGCCGTCATCAACGAATATCTCGACGATGTATTCCCGGATGTGCCGTTACGCCCCGCTGATCCGGTGGAACGCGCCCGCGCCCGGTTGTGGGGCAAGCTGGCCGATGAAGCCCTTGGTCCCAACATGGTGGTCGCGTTTTCGGGCCCGAGCAATATCGGCATGGCGGCACGCGAACTCGCGGCGGCGGACATCGACGGCGTGCTCGACCGTATCCCGCTGACCGAACGGCGCAACGTGATAGCCAAGATTTCGCGTGGCGGTGGCTTCACCGACGATGATTTCGCCGCGGCCCGTGAAAAGGCCGGCTTTATCGTCCGCCGGGTCGAGCAGGCGTTGGAAGCCGGGCCTTATCTTGCCGGCTCGACCTATTCACTGGCCGATATCAACATGATCCCGTTTATGGACCGCTACCGGGAACGGGTCGTGCCGGATCTGTTTACCGTGAGCCAGCACCCGCGTCTGTGTGACTGGTGTGACCGCATCCTGGCCCGCCCGGCGGTAATCGCGACTTGGGCCGAGTCAGAAGAAACCCGCGCGCCGGCGGCATGACTACCGAGCGTGACTTTGACGTGCGCTGGTAAGGCGCTAAGCTATGCGACAAGCATAATACCTGGAACCATTCAGGTGAAACGGAGGGCAAGCCATGAGCATGAAAGGCGAAAAATTCGTCGATGTTGGGGGCGTCAGGACTCGCTACGTGGAAAAGGGCGACGGCGATATTGTCGTGCTGTTTCATGGCGGCAATTTTGGCGCCGCCACCAGTGCCGATGCGATCGAGGATTGGGGTCGAACCATCGATGATCTGGCTCAGTGGAGCCATGTGTTCGCCATCGACAAGCTGGGCCAAGGTTATACCAGCAACCCTAAAACCGACGCCGATTACACCATGGATGCCGTTGTTAAGCATGCCCACCAGACGTTACGCACACTTGGTATCGAGGGCGCGCATTTGATCGGCCATTCGCGCGGCGGGTATCTGACCTGCCGGCTGACCGTCGATTATCCGGAGCTGGTGAAATCCTGTATCATCGTCGACAGCAACACCTGTGCGCCGGGTACTGGCACCAATGAGGTGGTGTTTGCTAACAGGCCAGGCGACGCGCTGAGCAGGGAAAGCCAGCGTTGGGTGTTGGAGAAGTATTCATACAGCGCCGACTGCGTGACCGAAGACTGGCTGGACGCGCTGGTCGATATCGCCCAGCAGCAGAAATACGCCGAAACCATCGATAAGATGAATAATGACGGATATCTCTGGACTAGGTTTCTGCCCGGGCTCCAGAC
>CAUZBE010000396.1:0-3629 GCA_963577885.1 Alphaproteobacteria bacterium | reverse complement strand
CCAGCGTTTGACGGTGATGGCTAGGGCAAAGCCGCCGCCGATCATCAACGCTAACCGTTCCATGAATTCGGCCAGACTGATTTGCAGCTCCAGCCCCAGCAACCACAAGGCCATGGCCGGTAGGGTGAATGGCAACAGTATATGGCACAAGACCACGGCCGCCACGGCGAAGGCGGCATCTAAACCCAGGATTAAGGCAAAAGCGGGTGCGGAGTTAATCGGCGCCGAGGCGGCCATGAGAACCAAGCCAGCGGCAAGGCCGGCTGGCAATCCAATGGCCCAAACCGCACCTGCCATGACAATGGGCGAGATGAACAAAGCGAAACCGGCGAATAGAAGCAATAGCACCGGTCGCCTTAAAAAGCTGGCGACGTCACTGAAATCTAGCCGGATAAGCGCCAAGGTCATGCTGATGAAGATCACCGGCGCCAGTATTGGGCGCATGAAATCGGCTAATAGCGGCAGTAACAGGCCAGTTAAAACACCTAATGCCAGGAATTTTATGGCGTGGCGGGCCAGAAAGGTTAGACAAAGGGATGAGATCTTCATCTGCCGACTGGGCCCCAGCCACCCTGTTGCGCTAGCATAATAGAGCCAGCCATGATCGCCATGGTGCCCAGCACAATGGGCGAGGTCAGATTTTCGCCCAGAAAAAAAACCCCCAACGCGGCGGCAAACAAAGGCGATGTGGCAGCGAGGGTGCTGGTCGGGGTCGGGCCTAGATAATGCACACTTAGCAACGAGGCATTGGCCGATAAAAACGGTTTGAACAGGCCGACGACGGCGAATAGTGCGGCCGCGGGGGTGAACCAATACCAGCTTTCGACCAACCAGGGGGCTAGCAGCCAATAGCACAGGGCGGTGGCGGCGATCTGGATCAGCGAGCCGGTTTCGGAATCCGCATGGCGCAGGCCTTGATGCAGAACCAGGACAGAGACCGCGAATAGTGTAGCCGATGTCAGGGCCAGCAGTATGGGTGCTAAATTCTGCAAACCGGCGACTTCGGACACTCGCTACAGCGTGGCTGCGGCGCGGGCTGCCTGGTCATACAGGCCCGATAGGACCCGCAGCAGGCGCGCCGCTTCGCCAATTTCCTGGTTATCCTGGCCCAGGGCGGCGTGGCTAGCGATCAGGCAGGATTCGCGGATTTCTCGATAGCTCCGGCAGGCGGCTAGACCCGCCTCGGTAGTGGCATGAAAAGTTTCCTTGCCCCGCCGGTGGGCGGTCACCAGATCCAGCCGGGCCAGCTTTTTCAGGGAATAATTGACCACATGGCTGTCTTCTATATTCAATAGGAAGCATAGATCCGACAGCCGCTTTTCCCGCTCCCGGTGGTTTACCAGATGCAGCACCAGAACGTCCAGGGCGCCAAGGCCATCCTGCCCCGCCGCCGCCATGCAGCGAACGATCCAGCGGTGATAGGCGTTGATCGCCATGTTCAGGCCGAACTCGAACTCGCTTAACTCCGTCGACTGCTCCGAAACCAGATGCGCGGAGGAAACAATGGGGTGACGGCTCATGACCCTCCCTCTCCATAGGCGCCCCCAGTTGGCGTTTGGATGACGAATACGTCCTCCACACCCATTTCCGTGCTGTCGCAGCCGGCCAATGTTTGGTGCTGGCCATCAGCCCGATCGACCCAGCAGCGGCCCGGCTCGCCGTTTCCACCGCCCGCGATGCCGTGCGGCGGCACCAGCCGGCGACATGAGAGGATCGAGGCGGTCATGGGCTGTAAGAAACGCACGCGGCGAAGGATGCCGGCGCCGCCGTTGTAAGCCCCCCGCCCGCCCGAATTGGGCCGGATTGCAAAACTATCCAGCATAACAGGAAACCGCCATTCAAGAACTTCCGGATCGGTCAGCCGCGAATTGGTCATATGCGCATGTACGGCGTCAGTGCCGTGGAAGCCGGGGCCCGCCGGGGTGCCGGAACAAATGGTCTCGTAATATTGCAGCTCGTCGTTGCCAAAGGTGAAGTTGTTCATGGTGCCTTGGCAGGCGGCCAGGCTACCTAGGGCTCCGAACAGGCAATCGACGATGTTCTGCGATGTCTCCACGTTACCAGCGACGACGGCCGCCGGATACTTTGGGTTCAACATGCAATCATCTGGGATCACCAGCGTTATGGGTTTCAGGCAGCCCGCATTCAAGGGGATGTCATCGTCCACGAGGGTGCGGAAAACGTACAACACGGCTGACCTGCAAACCGCCGTGGGGGCGTTGAAGTTTGTATCCAATTGGGCCGAGGTGCCGGTGAAGTCGATCTTGGCCGTGCGGTCGGCGTGATTGATAGAAACCGCTACCTTTATTACGGAGCCGTCATCCAGCGGGCATTCAAAGCTGCCGGTCTTCAGAACATCGATCACCCGGCGGACTGATTCCTCCGCATTGTCCTGGACATGGCCCATATAGGCATAGACCACATCGAGGCCGTAATGATTGACCACGCGGCGCAGCTCCTGCACGCCCTTTTCACAGGCCGCAATCTGAGCCTTTAAATCCGCAATATTGCTGTCCGGATTGCGTGAAGGATAGGGGCCTGAGGCCAAGAGCGCGCGCATTTCGGCTTCCAAAAAATACCCTTGATCAACCAGCTTAATATTGTCGATCAGGATGCCTTCCTCTTCCACGGTGCGGCTGTTGGGCGGCATGGAGCCGGGACTGATACCGCCGATTTCGGCATGGTGGCCACGGGAGGCGACATAGAATAGGGCTTTGGCCCCGGCACCGGCTGCGTCATCGTCGAAGACCGGCGTTATGACGGTGACATCTGGCAAATGGGTGCCGCCATTGTAGGGCGCGTTCAAAACGAACACATCGCCGGGGCGCATGATGGCGCCATGGACACGGATGACCGCTCTGACGGATTCATCCATACTGCCCAGATGTACTGGAATATGCGGTGCATTGGCGATCAACTCGCCATACTGGTCAAAGACCGCGCAAGAGAAATCCAGCCGTTCCTTGATGTTTACGGAATTGGTTGTCATTTGCAGGACCAGACCCATCTGCTCGGCCGTGGACATGAATAGGTTGTTAAAAATTTCCAACATCACCGGATCCACATCGGTGCCGATCGCAACCCGTTTCGGCAACGCTTGGATCCGACTCAGAACCAAGTGCCCCACAACAGTCATGGCTGCCTGCCAGCCCGGCTCGATCACCGTGGTAGCGTTATCTTCGCGCAAAATAGCCGGGCCCGTGACTTTGTCGCCTGCGCGCATATGGTTGCGGTCAATCACTGGGGTGTTGTGATAGCGACCCGCCATATAAGTCCGCACATGTGCCAGGGGCGGAATACTGTCGTGGCGACCGCCCCCGGCCTTATCCAGTGGGGTATCAACGGCCGCCTCGCCAGCGCCCACGGCCTCGACCGAGACCGCTTCGACCACATGGGACTTGCTTTGATCGATAAAGCCGAATTGCTGGCGATGGGCCTCCTCGAAGGCCTTTATGATCTTGGCGCGGTCCGCGAAATCAACCACCAGCGCAGTATCCGTGCCCTGATAGCGTAGATGCACCTTGCGCAGGACCGTGATCCGGTCGTCGTCTATCTCCTGGCTGTATAATTCGGCTAGACCCTCCGCGGCCAGTGCATCCAAGGCAGCCGTCAAGGATGGCATTAACCCT
>CAUZBE010000395.1:0-3636 GCA_963577885.1 Alphaproteobacteria bacterium | reverse complement strand
TTGCGGTCAGCGCCGCCAGCACAATGGCAGAACGGCGCCATAACGGCTAAGGCTTTTGGGCCTTGAAATAATTGTCCACGGCACGGGCGATAGCGGTTGCGATTGCGGCACGGGAGCTGGCGTTGGACAGCATTTTTTCATCCCGCCGGTTCGACAAATAACCCAATTCAATCAGCACTGATGGTATATCCGGCGCCTTCAGAACCCTAAACCCGGCAAAACGGTGCGGCTTACGGCGCATTTGGATTAATTGCTTCAATTCCGGCACCAGAGCCGCCGCGAATTGGGCCGAATAATTCATTGTCTCTCGCTGGGTCAGATCAATCAGGATGGAAGCGACCTGATCGTCATGGCCGGTTAGGTTCACCCCCGCGATTACGTCCGCGCGGTTTTCCTTAGCCGCCAGGGCGGCAGCCTCGTCATCGGAGGAATTTTCCGACAAAGTATAAATGCCGCCGCCGCGGACTTTTTCATTGTTTATAGAATCCGCATGGATGGACACGAACAGATCCGCCCCGGCCGCCCGGGCTATGGCGACCCGCCGGCGCAACGGAATGAACATATCCCGATTACGGGTTAGTCGAACCTGTTGCCGGCCATTTTCTAAAATCGCCCTACGGACCTGTCGTGCCATGCCAAGGGTCACACGTTTTTCAAAAATTCCGCTAATACCGATGGCGCCAGGATCCACGCCGCCATGACCAGGATCTATCATCACCAGGGGCTTCTGGGCGGGTCGCCGTTTTGCTTTCGCCGTTTTTACCGCCCCGGCGGGTGGCGCGGTGAATTTTGGCACTCGCTTCTGGCGTATCAAGAAGGCCTGGCGCGTGGTCGGCTCGATATCGATCACCAAGCGGGGACCGCGGCCTTCGATCGGCGGGATGATGAAGGTTGCATCCACCACCGCCGGGCCGCTTAAATCCAAAACAATACGTGCGTTGCCCTGCTGGTAATGGCCATAGCGCAGGCCGACGATCAAGCCACCCTTGCGCCGGGCGGTTTCGGCCGGCACCCGCCAGACAATTTCTGGCAGGTCCAAAACAATCCGATAGGGATCGTCCAGCGCAAAGATTTGAAAGCCGACGAACGCCGAAAGATCAAGCACCACCCGGGTCTTGTTGCTGTGCGCGCCAATTCGGATATCGTGGGCAACGGTCTCTGCCCAGGCGCTTTGTGACAGCGCGCACGACAGACCGGCGATCAATTTAAAGCAAAAGCGAATTTTACCAAGCATAAAATATTTAGTCACCACGAATCACCAATTCACGGTATCTGATGTCACCATGAATAGCCATCGGAGCTATTGATAATAGCCAAGTTTTCAAGTCAGTTGCTAGTTGGCGCTATTTTTGTTTGAGAAATCGAAGATTAAGCGTATATCCAGTGTGTTGAGTAAATGTTTCGTCATCGTTCCGCTAAAATCTATTATTTAGCGGAAGCGTGGCAGCGAAAGGCTGGGTAGTTCTGGCGCCAAGTTCTCCATTGGTGGCCGCAAGTTCCGGATCCACGTTGTTACGCGTTTGGATAGACGAATTGGATAGGTGAATTCGAAGCCGGGTCGGCATGCTGCCGATTGGGTTATGGTAGAAGGATCCCCGTCCTGGTCGGCCCATGGCGTTCACGCGGCGATTTTGTTCCGCGTTAATGATCAAGGCAAGAATGTTGTTAAAGCATTTTTTGGGCTGCGCCGTTTGACGGGTTGATATCCCCATGACCGGCTTCGCTACAATTAGGGACCGCGTTATCCGGCACTGTTATGCCGGAGGCTGCGGGCATAGCAAATATGACGACGCGTATGTTAGTTGATGCGACGCATGCGGAGGAAACCCGCATCGTCGTTGTTGATGGTAAGCGGTTGGTTGATTTCGATTTTGAAACTGCCACCAAACGACAACTCAAAGGTAATATTTATCTTGCCAAGGTGACGCGGGTCGAACCCTCGTTGCAGGCAGCATTTGTGGACTATGGCGGCAATCGCCATGGCTTCTTGTCTTTCAACGAAATTCATCCGGATTATTACCAGATCCCGGTCGCCGACCGCGAAGCGCTGCTGCAAGATGAGGCTGAACAGGCCGCCCGGCAGGCGGAGTTGGAGGACCGCGTGGATGATAATGGCGCGGAAGTGCTGGAAGTTGAGGGCGCCGAGGGCGAGGCTCCAGACGATCTACCAATTAGCGGAGCGGACGGCGAATTTGACGCTACCTCCGAGATCGCGCTAGACGCCGACGATCAGGATGGCGACGATGATGACCGGGAAGAGAGCCAGGAATCCGGTGCCATAGACGCCATGGATGAGGTGCCGCGCCCCCGCGGCCGCAGCCGGCGCAGCTACAAAATCCAGGAAGTCATCAAACGGCGGCAGATCCTGCTGATCCAAGTGGTCAAGGAGGAGCGCGGCAATAAGGGCGCAGCGTTAACAACCTATTTGTCCTTGGCCGGCCGTTACTGCGTCCTGATGCCCAATACGGCGCGGGGCGGCGGCATTAGCCGCAAGATCGCCAGCCAAACCCATCGGCGTAAGTTAAAGAGTATTGTTAGCGATCTGGAAGTGCCCGGGGGTATGGGCGTTATCGTCCGAACCGCCGGGCAGAACCGTACAAAGGCGGAAATCCGCCGTGACTTTGAATATTTGCTGCGGCTTTGGGACAGTGTGCGGGATTTGACCCTGGATTCCTCGGCCCCGACGGTGGTTTATGAAGAGGCGGACCTGATCAAGCGGGCTATCCGCGATATGTACGCCAAGGACATTGATGAAATTCTGGTCGATGGCGAAGAGGGCTATCGTGTTGCCAAGGACTTCATGCGCATGCTGATGCCGTCACATGCGAAAAAGGTTCAACCCTATCGCGACCGTATTCCCCTGTTGCACCGCTATCAGGTCGAACAGCAACTGGACAGCATGCATTCCAATGTCGTGCAGCTGAAATCCGGCGGCTATCTGGTCTTTGCCCAAACGGAGGCTTTGGTCGCAGTGGACGTGAATTCCGGCCGCTCGACAAAAGAGCGAAGTATCGAGGAAACCGCCCTGAAGACCAACCTGGAAGCGGCGGATGAAGTGGGCCGGCAATTGCGCTTGCGGGATCTGGCGGGCCTGGTGGTTATCGACTTCATCGATATGGACGAGAACCGGAACAACCGCGCAGTGGAACGCCGCATAAAGGAAGCCTTGAAGGATGATCGGGCCCGCATCCAGGTGGGCCGCATATCGTCATTTGGGCTGATGGAGCTATCCCGGCAGCGGCTGCGCCCTAGCTTGTTCGAGGCCTCCACCAAAATCTGTGAAATTTGCAGCGGCACGGGCTTTGTCCGCACCACGGAATCGACATCACTGCATGTGCTGCGGACGATCGAGGAAGAGGGTATCCGGGGCCGTGCCGCACGATTAACCGTGCACGCGCCAGCCAATGTAGCGCTATATTTGCTGAACCAAAAGCGTGACCATTTGACGGAAATCCAACAACGTTACGGCATGCAGGTCTATATTTTGGGCGACGAAGCGCTGGTGGCGCCGGACTGCCGCGTGACCATCGATCAAACCCGTACAGCGGAAGAGGTGGAAGAGATCGAAATTGAACGGCGGCGCACCGCGGCGCTGGCGGTTGCAATCGACGATGACGATAACGATGATGACGCCCT